>LIAM01000149.1 GCA_001438925.1 Actinobacteria bacterium BACL15 MAG-120619-bin91
AGGGATTCGAACCCCTAACCTTCTGATCCGTAGTCAGATGCTCTATCCGTTGAGCTACGCACGCTTATTTATTTGTGAAGCGCAATAGTACCCGCTTTTTATTCATCACCCAAATGCTTCAAAACCCTTATAAATCAACCCTATTTTGGGGCAAAGCAAAGGGCGCCCGATCGCTCGAACGCCCTTTGCTTAACTACTTACTGCTTACTTATTAGCCAACTTTCTTAATGCGGCCATCTGCTGCAGGAAGTTGCGTTACCTTTTTAGCAGCCATGTCAGCTCGTAGCGCTTCTACAAATACATCTAGAAGTGCGCCTTGAACCTTTGCCTTAGAAGGGGTGAATACATCTACATATCCATCTCCTCCATAGATTAGGAAGTCAAGGGTAGTAAGTGTGTACTCCTTTGAATCTTTTGCGATTGCAGTTCCATCGAGACGAGTAACTTCCACGATTCTGCTACCAACTGGCTTTGATGCATCAAATGAGAACTTGAAGCCTGAAATCTGTGGGAAACGTCCATCTCCTGGATAGTTACCCCCGACACCATTTTCAAGCGCCTTCCAAAGATTTGCCCCAGTAATCACTGTTGTTGCGATCTGGTTACCAAATGGGAAGACAGTAAATGCATCACCTAGTGTTACATCTAGTGGACCAGCGCCTGTGCGAACAAGGCCTGTTGCTGCTGGTACATATGTTCTTGCAGGGAATGTATCGCGGATACCGCCACCATTCTGAATTGCAAAATCAGTCTTGTACTTAGCGCGCATTACATCAGCAATGTAATTACCCATTGGAGTCTCACCTGAACGCTCTACAGCTGGTGATCCACCGCGTGGGAATGTTCCTGAAACTTGACCGATTTTCACATCAAGCTTTGCAGATAGCTGATCCTTATACTTCTTAACCATTGCAGTTGCTGTTGCATCTGGAGTCTTTACAGATGAAACAACGGCTGTGTTGATTGATGATGAAGCAGATGTCAAAACATGTTCAATTGACTGTCCGACAACCTTTCCACCACGAATACAAATCTGTGTACGTGTGTACTCAACTCCAGCTGCACGTACCTGTCCCAATATTGTTGGTGCAACACGTGTGCTTCCTGGGATAACTGAAGCGAAAGTCTGGTGGCTGTGACCTCCGTAGATTGCTGCAGCACCCTTGATTTGTGAAGCGAGTTCAACAAATAGGCCCTTCGCAACGCCATCTGAGTTTTCCAACCAACCTTGGTGAAGAACGGCAATAACTACATCTGCACCCGCAGCCTTAGCCTCTGCGATAGCTGAATTTACCCCTGTCACGCCTGGATTAATTGAAATAGTCTTCTTTGCGCCTGATGCATCCTTGTAATCAAGGTTGCCAGGGAAGATCTGCTCAATAGTCTCAGGAGTATTTGATCCAACAACACCGATCTTTACTCCACCGCGGTCAACGATGACAAAGTTCTTGACTGACTTCTCGCCAGACTTCATTACATCAAGTGCACCTTCGTTGTAGTTAGAAACTACCCACTGGAAATCAGATGCTCCAACGATCTTGCTTACATGCTCCAAATTACGGTCATGCTCGTGGTTTCCAAATGTAGATACATCTAGCTTTGCAATATTCAACGCTTCGATTGTTGGAAGCTCTTCAAACTCTGTTGAGATTGGAGGAGCTGCTCCGATGTTATCGCCAGATGAAACAGCGATTGTAGATTCAGTTGCTGCGCGATCTGCTGCCCAACTGCTTGCAAGAAGTCCTGCACCAAATGAACGGTTTGCCTCTATGGCACCATGGAAATCGCTCAGTTGTAAGACTTGTACAGATTTATTGCCCGCACTTGCAACTGTTGCTAACTGTTCAGCTGTGTAGCTCTTGTTTGAAATAGCTCGCTTTGAAAAACCATATGCGTTAACAGCTTGTACAACTGGTGTCCCTGCTGGTTGACCTTCTGCAACAGGCATTGTTACAACTGAGTGATTTCCAATTGGAACAAAGATTGGGCATGAGCCCGCACCAGCTGAAACAACATGGCCTGTCACACCTGGGTCAACGCTTGCACCTGGTGTCCACTTAACGACTACACCACGCGCACCTAAATATGAAGTGACATTTGTCGGAGCGTTTGGCATTGAGTATGTATTTGCCTGCGCTGTTGGAGCTAGTAATGAAACTAGTAGCGATGTAGCTAGGGCTAGAGAGCCCCAACTAAAGATTTTGTGTGATGTTCGGGTTTTGTTCATAAGTACATCCTAATAAGTTCAAGATTTCCTATTGACACTTATTAAGTTACGAAACGGTTGCGTTAGAGTGAATGTGGTTACAGATTGGCATGCTTGAGTAGCTCGGCACGCTCAACACTCTTAACCCGAGGTTTACCCTTTGCTTCACCAGCTGCAACCTCGGCCTCATTAATCCTTTGCCAATGCTCTTGGGAGATAACAATTTGATGGGTTAATAACTCTGATATATCCCCTGCATTTTTAGGGTTCTTTAAATCAGAGACAAGACGTTCAACAACCGCTGCTGCATCTGATTTATTAGTGCCGATTACTCCAGATGG
>LIAM01000150.1 GCA_001438925.1 Actinobacteria bacterium BACL15 MAG-120619-bin91
TATCACGGGTGGTTGCGAAGAGACTACGACTGGAGTTATTCGCCTTAACCAGATGGCAAAAGATGGAGCACTTCAGTTTCCAATGATCGCTGTTAATGACACAGACACAAAGCACATGTTTGATAACCGTTACGGAACAGGTCAATCGACACTTGATGCTGTTTTCCGTGCAACTAACTTCTTGCTTGCAGGTCGCATCGTTGTTGTTGCTGGATTTGGTTACTGCGGTAAGGGTGTTGCAGAACGTGCCAAGGGTATGGGTGCTGATGTAATCGTCACCGAGATTGACCCAACTAAGGCACTTGATGCAATGATGCAGGGATTCCGAGTAATGCCAATGCTTGATGCGGCAAAACTTGGTGATGTTTTCATCACCGTTACAGGTAACCGTGATGTATTGCGTGATGAGCACTTTGCAGTGATGAAGGATGGCGCAATCATGGCTAACTCAGGTCACTTCGATATCGAAATCGATGTTGCATGGCTCGAGCAGAACTCAAAGAAGAAGAATGCAAAGATGCGCCATCAGACAGATGAGTATGTCTTGTCAGATGGGCGCCGTTTGTTACTTCTAGCTGAAGGTCGCCTGGTAAATCTAGGAGCAGCAGAAGGTCACCCAGCATCTGTAATGGATATGTCATTCTCAGATCAGGCGCTAACGGCTGAATACCTAGTGAAGGAAGCAAAGAACCTTAAGCCAGGTGTTCATGACGTCCCTTCATATATCGATAAGGAAGTTGCTGCACTCAAGTTAATCAGCATGGGTGGACGTATTGACGTTCTCACGCCTGCACAAGATATGTACCTGAACTCTTGGGAGCACGGTAGCTAATGACCTTAGTTATGGTCGTCGATGACGACCAAGATCTTGCAGAGATGCTCGGCATCGTTTTAACCGGTGCCGGCATCGATGTAGATCTAGTAAGTCGTGGTGATGAGGTGATGGATGTTTTCCGTAACAATCCTCCAGATTTAGTTTTGTTGGATGTTATGTTGCCAGGCCTTGATGGAATTGAAGTGTGCAAGTTGATCCGCGCAGAATCGATGGTTCCCATCGTCATGCTTTCTGCTAAAGGCGACACCCAAGATGTTGTTAAGGGTTTAGAAGCAGGTGCTGATGACTATATGGTTAAGCCATTTCGTCATCCATCTGAATTAATTGCGCGAATTAGAACCCGGTTGCGCCGGACAAATGCTGATGTCTCAGGCCTACTTACGATTGGTGACTTGGCAATCGATGTGCAAGCACATCAAGTTGCCCGCGGTGGTAAACAGATCGCATTAACTCGACTCGAGTTTGATCTACTTGTTGCATTGGCGAAGGAACCAGGACGAGTCTTTACCCGTGATGCTTTGCTCAGTGAAGTTTGGGGTTATCGTCATTCAACCGATACACGACTTGTAAATGTTCATGTCCAGCGATTGCGCTCAAAGATCGAGCATGACGCTGAACACCCAGAAATCGTGGTGACAGTTCGTGGAGTTGGATATAAAGCTGGAGTATTGGGCGGTTCCTAATTATGAACCGAATTTATGGTCGAATCCAAAAATCCCTTGCCATCAAGGTAATTTTCTCTACTGTAATTCTTTCACTTGCTGTCACTGGAATTACTGGATCAGCCCTTAATTCACGGTTGGCTGCGGGCATTAAAGAGGTAAATCTCAACTCAGCCCTCATTGAAGCTCGCTCAACTCTCTTCACAGCTGAGTATCGATTTTTACTGGCTCAAGGCGAGAAAGATTCCGAGGTACAAAAAGTTGTAGATGATGTAATTAGTTCAGCTACCACATTGACTGCAAATGAAAACGCACGAGAAGTAGTTTTTATTCGAAGTCCTGGCAATACACGAAAAAATAATTATGAGATTGCATCTAATCTTTTAGATCCATCATCAATCCCTCAATCATTAAGTGAAAGAGTTCGCAAAAAACCTGACTTGGTGTATCAGTACACAAATATGAATTATCTGACTGGAACACAAGTAAGGGGTTTGGCAATTGGTCAAAAGGTCCAGATTCCTAATGCCGGCCAGTATGAGATGTTCATTATTTTTTCCCTTGCAAACCAGGAAAAAACCCTTGATCTGATCAGCCGACTCTTATTGTTAACAGGATTTGTGCTACTACTTTTGATTGCGTTGATTACATGGTTGGTAGTTCGACAGGTAGTTAAACCTGTACGTGAAGCGGCAGTGATTGCGACTGAATTTACTTCCGGTGACTTTAGAAAGCGATTGAAGGTTGAATCACAGGATGAGATCTCGACCCTCGGCTTTGCCTTCAATGAAATGGCAGAGTCAATTGAAAAACAGATTGCACGTTTAGAAAACCTTTCCCGAGTTCAGCAACGTTTTGTATCAGATGTTTCCCACGAGCTTCGAACGCCATTAACAACCTTGCGCATGGCTTCCGAAGTTATCCACTCATCGAAAGACTCATTTGATCCAATAGTTTCCAGAAGCGCAGAGCTTTTAGTTGCCCAATTAGATCGCTTTGAGAGATTGCTA
>LIAM01000151.1 GCA_001438925.1 Actinobacteria bacterium BACL15 MAG-120619-bin91
CTCTGAGCATTTCCCTCAAAGCCACCAAAATCCTGTGCGATCTCGGCAAGTGCTTCTTCACCGTTGTGGCCAAAGGGTGGGTGGCCTAAATCATGTGATAAACAGGCGGTGTCCTGTAAATCAGGATCTGCACCTAATGATTCACCAAGCTCTCGACCAATTTGTGCGCACTCTAATGAGTGTGAAAGTCGTGTTCGTTGAAAATCATTCTCCCAAGGCACCGCTACCTGAGTTTTTGCAGCTAAACGTCTCAATGATGCTGAATGTATTACTCGAGCACGATCGCGCATAAACTCTGTTCTACCGGCGCGCTTGGCGGGTTCATCAAGAAAACGCTCTTTATCGTGGTCGATATAGTTCACGGAAGTACCTTAGTAACAATGTCAGCACCTGGTAAGTGATCGCTGATGTGAATACCTCTTCGACCTACCGTTATATACGCCAAATACGCCGCAGCTTCACGTATCAAGTAGCGATAACCGCTGTTATCAAGGGTATTTGGCCCTGATTGAACCGGCGAGCAAGTACCCAAAATCCCTTGATCATTAGCCATTGTTACCGCTCGTGCACAATGAAATGGATCGGTGACGATGATGACATCACTGACATAGCGTTTTTTCATTATCTCTGCGTACGCCTTTGTACTAGTTAATGTATCGCGACCTACTGGAACAGCGATGACATTGCGTGCTGAGACACCATTTGTGCGCAGCCAATACTTTCCTGAAGCCGCTTCAGTTGTTCTATCCCCTGGTGCACCAGCACCAACGGTGATAATTATAGGTGCATACTTCAGTTGATAAATTCGCTTTGCTTCAACCAATCTTCCCTCTAGCGCTTCTCCTGGTTTTCCATCTAGCTGGGCAGCACCTAGAACAACAATGACATCTGCTTGACGAACAATTGGATTATTTGCAGCACGCCAGACCTGTGAAACTCCATAAGCAGGACCAATCAATGCAAGTATTACAATTACAGTAATTGTGCGACGTATCCATCTAAAGAGAAACATTTATCCGCCTGAAAAGGCATCCTCTAGTTCAACATGAACTAGTTCATCAGGATCATTGAGCCAGCCATCGGGCAGGGTTGGTGGGCGCCCATGACTGGTGCGACCGCGAGGCTTTTCTCCAACCTCAGTTGGATATGGTTGATCCTCAAGTTGATCCAGCAGATTACGCATCTCCTTAATAGATGAAACCATTCCTAAATCATGTCGAATTTCGCGAGGAACTCGGAAACCTTTGAGATACCACGCCATGTGCTTTCGCATATCGCGCATTCCTCGATCTTCGGATTCTAAGTATTCGACAATCAAATTGGCATGACGGAACATAACTTCTCGGACCTCATGCAAAGTTGGCGTTACCTGCTTGCCTTCGCCCTTAAGTGCCGATACAAGATCTGTAAACAACCACGGGCGTCCTAAGCATCCGCGACCAACGACAACTCCTGCGCAGCCGCTTTGTTCCACCATAGATACAGCATCGCCACCGGACCAGATGTCACCATTGCCTAAAACAGGTACTCCTGTTGGCTTTAAATGCTCAACTAAACGTGTAATTGCAGACCAATCAGCTTTCCCTTCATACATCTGTGCCGCAGTGCGCGCGTGCAAGGCAACCCATGCAACACCTAATTCAGCTGCAGATTGTGCCGCCTCTAAATAGGTCTCATGATCGCTATCGATTCCGATGCGCATCTTTACAGTTACTGGAATGCCAAAAGGTTTTGCAGCTTCAACCGCTGCGCCAACAATACTTGTAAACAACTTGCGCTTAAATGGAAGTGCTGCTCCCCCGCCCTTGCGAGTCACCTTAGGAACTGGGCACCCAAAGTTCATATCAATGTGATCGGCGAGGTTTTCCTTACCAAGCATTGTTACCGCAGCCCGCATCGTTGTGGGATCTACACTGTACAACTGAACAGAACGTGGCCACTCATCTTTACCAGGAACAATCATTCGCAAGGTCTCTGGTCGTCTTTCAATTAATGCACGAGCGGTAACCATTTCGGAAACAAATAAACCTGCGCCTTGTTCGCGACAGAGCGTGCGAAATGGAGCGTTGGTGATTCCAGCCATAGGAGCCAGAACAACCGGCGGATCAATGTAATGATCACCGCTTGCTAGTGGAAGTAAGAGTGGTTTTAGCAACCCAGGAGACGCGGGGCTAGCCATGCTTCAACCTGGTCCAGGCCGATGCGCTCTTGCGCCATTGTGTCGCGATCGCGAATTGTTACCGCATTATCTTCAAGTGTCTCGAAGTCAACGGTAATGCAATATGGTGTACCAATCTCATCTTGGCGACGATAACGTCGACCAATTGCACCGGCATCATCAAAATCAATGTTCCAGTTCTTGCGAAGCTGCGCCGCAAGGTCACGTGCCTTAGGTGAGAGATCTGCGTTACGTGACAAAGGTAATACCGCAGCCTTTATGGGTGCCAAGCGATGATCTACTTTAATACTGCGCGCTTTTCCATCTCGCCCTT
>LIAM01000152.1 GCA_001438925.1 Actinobacteria bacterium BACL15 MAG-120619-bin91
GCTGAAGGCATCAGATATTGATGGCTGGATGCCAACCTACTTGTCACCATTTGTTGCGCCTAAGACTTTTTACTTACGGGATCTTCCAGAGGGTAGTTACACCTTTGCAATGCGTGCGATAGATATTGTGGGCAACAAAAGCGATTGGTCAACCTCGCAAAAAGTTATTATTGATCGCGCAGATCCTGTTGTGACAAATGATTTTGTGTTGACCGGTGCTGCGGCAAATGAGTTGTCACTTCAATGGAAGGGTGCAACCGATGCGGGCAGCGGAATCTGTCAGGTAAATATTGTTGATGCAGATGGATTGATTCTTCAATCTTCATCGGTAAAGAACGCACCTGTTGTAAAGGTCGCAGCTGGTGCAACCATTGCCGGAACTGCACAGGTATTTGATTGCTTAGGAAATGGTAAGGCTGGCGAGCTAACAGTTGCGGGCAAGTTGGTTGCAGGAGAAAAGAGTTCAAAGACCGGCAAGTGGAGTGCGGCAGGTGCTGCATATGGCGCAGGTGCAATTAAGTGTGTTGGTAAGTGCACCGCATCATTGAGCGTTTCCGGTAAAAACGATGTATTGGTAGGAACAGGGGCAGCAAAGGTAACTATGGGCAAAAAGACCCTGGCCACAATCGCCGATAGCAAGGTTGCCAAGCTGCGTGTTGGTGCAACCATCGATGTTGGCGTGGGCAGAAAGGTTGTGCGAGTTACCGGTTCAAACTTTGTCTTGATTGGTATGGGATCCTTTACAACCAACTTAGGTGCGCTCAAGGATTTAGATCGCGCTCCTGCAATTAGCGATCCATCATTAAGTGATGAAAAGCAGGTCAAGCTTGCAAAGCTAGGTTTCCGCGCTGAGGATTTCAGTCAGGAATGGACCGTGCTGCCGATGGCTCGCGGAACAACTCTGGAGGATCCATCACTAGATCTGTGTAATGGAACATTCCTTTCTGAGAAGGAGCGGGTTGAGCGCCGACAGGTAGCTGCAACAAAGGTTGGAACCACATTTTCATTTTTATCAACTGAGGTTGTGAAGTACACATCTGCAGCCGCTGCCAGCGCTGCGCAGAAGGAGCTGGTAAAGGTTTTGGCGCAGTGCCAGAGTGAAAAGGGGTACCTGGATTCAACAGGAGCTCCGGTTCCTTACGAGTTCAAGAAGCTTCCAACAATTCCGGCTGGGGTTGTCTCAGAGGGTAACCGCGTCTTTGTCCATGCGGTGATCGATAGCGGGATCCGCGCTCGTACATTGTTGGGCTTTTACCAATTTTCAGGGGATACCTTTACAGGGCTATATGTGTTAAACGCTGAAGGCTTTAGCGATGCGCAGGTTTCCAAGTGGCTCAAGGTCGCGGTGACTATGGCAGAGCGGTTAAACAAGAAGTAGGTTGCCTATACTCACTCCTGTGAGTATTCAGCCCACCGAATATCTGCTCTTGGGGATCGCGGGGTTTGTCCTCGCTGGATTCTTGACCTGGCCGGTGCGCAAGGTCGCGGTGGCAATTGGTGCGATGGATAAGCCCAACCTAGAGCGCAAGACGCAAAAGGAGCCTGTTCCCTATTTGGGCGGGCTCGCAATTGCGATTTCAATAGTTGTTTTAACCTTTGCAGCGGTTATTCGCTCAGACAATACCCAGACAACATTTCCTCTTGCTGCGACCTTACTGTTTCCTGCGATCTTTCTGGGGCTGATGGGATTAATCGATGATCTTGCAAGTTTGAATCCGCTGCCTCGTTTGATTATTCAAACGGTGATGGCGATCGCTGTATCTGTGTTTTTAATCAGGACCGATACCGTTGGCATAACCCTGGATGGAACATTCCTTGATGAAATTATCATGACGGTTTGGATCATTGGAATTTGTAACTCCATTAACTTCTTTGACAATTTAGATGGTGGAGCGGCAGGAACGGTTGCGGTGTCAACGATCGGCATTGCATTGATTGCACTTGGTGAGGGCCAAGAGCTAATCGCCGCTCTTTCAATAGTTACCGCGGGCTCAACAATTGGTTTCTTGATGTGGAACAAGCCTCCAGCAAAGATTTATATGGGAGATGCCGGAGCGTTGTTTTTAGGGGTTGTTGTTGCCGTGTTAACAATTCGTTTAAATCCAGGTATTGCACCGAAGTGGAACTCCATCTCGCTTCTGCCGATGCTTTTGGCGGTTCCGATTCTGGATACCTGTGTTGCCGTTCTGTCACGAATTAGCCGTGGGATCTCTCCATTTACCGGGGGTAAGGATCATCTGTCACATCGATTGATGCGTCGGGGATTGAGCAAGCAGGGCGCTGCTTTTACTTTGTGGGCAGCGCAGGCGGTCTTTGTTGCCTCAGCCTTAGCGGTGTATCAGTTCACCGCAGAAGTTGGTACACCACTAATTGTCGCCACCGGATTTGTGTGGCTGGCAGCCTTTGTGTGGTTCTGGCGAATTCCTAGTACTGATTAAGCGCTGAC
>LIAM01000153.1 GCA_001438925.1 Actinobacteria bacterium BACL15 MAG-120619-bin91
GATTGATGCCTACACACGTGGGGCTGTAGCTGATGAGCAAATGTCGGCGCTTTTAATGGCGATCTTGCTTAATGGTATGGAAAATCGCGAGATATCGCGCTGGACAGATGCCATGATCAATAGTGGTGAACGGATGAATTGGTCGGCGCTAGATCGTCCAACGGTTGATAAGCATTCAACTGGCGGAGTCGGGGACAAGATCACCTTGCCATTAGCTCCTTTGGTAGCAGCGTGCGGTGCAGCGGTTCCACAACTATCTGGTCGAGGATTAGGGCATACCGGTGGAACTTTGGACAAACTGGAATCTATTCCTGGTTGGCGTGCTTCGTTGTCTAATGAAGAGATGCTCAAAGTTTTGCAAGATTGCGGCGCTGTAATTTGTGCGGCAGGTGCTGGGTTAGCACCTGCAGATAAAAAATTGTATGCACTTCGTGATGTCACAGCAACGGTAGAAGCGGTTCCGCTTATTGCATCATCAATCATGAGTAAGAAAATTGCTGAAGGAACCAGTGCACTAGTGCTAGATGTTAAAACTGGAGCCGGTGCATTTATGAGCGATCCTGAAAAGGCGAAAGAGCTTGCACATGTCATGGTGGGCCTCGGAAAACGGGCTGGTGTAAAAACTCTTGCCTTAGTAACTGCGATGGATGTTCCACTTGGGTTAACCGCCGGAAATGCTTTAGAGGTTCGAGAATCTGTTGAGGTTCTTGCCGGTGGGGGACCATCAGATATTGTTGAACTAACAGTTTTGCTTGCACAAGAGATGCTGGAACTTGCAGGGATCAAGGGTGCAGATCCAGCAGCTGCTTTGAAAAATGGAAAGGCGATGGATGTATGGCGCCAGATGATTTCTGCTCAAGGTGGAGATCCTGATGCAAAGCTTCCAGTTGCTGGAGAAAACACAGTTGTAACCGCACAAAGCAGCGGAACAATTTTGTCTATGGATGCGATGAAGGTTGGAATGGCTGCATGGCGGCTAGGTGCAGGCCGATCACGCCAAGGCGAGAGTGTTCAGGCAGGGGCTGGAATCGAGATTCATGCAAAGCCTGGCGATGTAATTACCGCTGGTGCACCGCTCCCGTCTTCCACTTATTGTTGAACGTATCGTTGATTAAGGGGCGCAGAAGATGGCAATGAACTCTCTTCCAACTAAGGAGCAGATCAAGTTAGTTCCTAAGGTGATGTTGCATGATCATTTAGATGGCGGTTTGCGCCCTCAAACAATTATCGATATCGCTCAAGAGATTGGTTACACCGCACTTCCAACCCATGATGCAGCAGAACTTGCTACCTGGTTTCGTGAATCATGTGACTCAGGATCTTTAGTTCGCTACCTTGAAACCTTTTCTCACACAATTGCAGTTATGCAACGTCGTCAAGATATTGTTCGGGTCGCTCGTGAGTGTGCCCTAGATCTTGCCCGTGATGGAGTTGTGTATGCAGAAGTTCGTGGCGCACCTGAGCTCTTTACTGAAAAGGGCTTATCAATGTCTGATGTTGTCGAAGCGACATTAGAAGGTTATGAGCTAGGAATGCAGGAGGCTAAAGCAGAAGGGTTCACAATTGAGGTTCGTTCTCTCTTGTGTGGAATGCGTCAGAACAAAAAGTCACAAGAAGTTGCCGAATTAGTCGTGAAGTACCGAGACAAAGGAGTCGTAGGCTTTGATATCGCTGGTCCTGAAGATGGTTTCCCGCCATCTGATCAAAAAGATACTTTTGATTATCTTCGTAAAGAAGATGCCCATTTTACTATCCATGCTGGTGAAGCGTATGGACTCCCCTCCATCTGGGAAGCGATCCAACTCTGTGGAGCAGAACGGTTAGGTCACGGTGTTCGTATTATCGATGACATCGATTTTTCTGGTCCTGAACCAAAGTTAGGTCGACTTGCATCCTATGTTCGTGATCGTCGAATTCCTTTGGAGCTTTGTCCGACTTCAAATCTTCAAACAGGAGCGGCTGCAAGTTATGCCGAACATCCAATCGGAGTTCTTGCAAAGCTACGTTTTCGTGTCACATTAAATACCGACAACCGATTAATGAGTCAGACATCAATGTCTTTTGAGATGGAGGAAGCGGTAAAGGCCTTTGGATGGGATTTTGCCGAGCTCCAAAGGATCACCATTAACGCCATGAAGAGCGCATTTATCCCTTATCCAGAGCGATTGAAGATAATCGATGGAACCATCAAACCGGGATACGCCAAGGTTTCATCGGCTTCATGATTGATTTTAACGACCCACACTTTGTCGCAGATCCTTATCCAGCGCTCAAGGGGCTACGAGAAGCGTCGGGGCCTGTGTGGCACGATGGAATGCAGATCTACTTAGCTGCACGTCAC
>LIAM01000154.1 GCA_001438925.1 Actinobacteria bacterium BACL15 MAG-120619-bin91
CTAGCATCTATTCTTAATACAATAATTTATTTTATTGCAACTTCTGCTGATGCAACCATGGAAGTAGCTTTTGGTGATACTTCTCAGGAGATTTCATTCATTATGATTTTTGGTGTAACTCAATTTAGCTTAGTTGCTGCTGCTTATGTAGTGCCTCGCATCGGAAAAAAGATAGAAGGTTTTGTATCTAAATCCCCATTGATTGGGCTTGTATTTGGAGTTGTTAGTGCAGTCGCGCCATTTACAGCTGCCGATGACACAAAGACTGCCGTTGCTTTAGCATCAAATCACATTGTAGCCGGAGTACTTTGGTACGTTGGGACAAAAAGATCAATTAAATAAGAAGAGCCGCCCTGTAGGCCGGATCCTGTTATCTTGTGAGGGATCACGATCTGGCTAGCTACTTAACTCAGATGATCCAGGAGATAATTAGGTTAGGTGCACTCTCTGCGAAGACTAGGGGTTCTGAGGATTCGCTAAATCAATCTCACTTTTTTGATGTGGGAAGAGGGCTTGCCCGGGGTACGTATCGGTATGTGAAAAGGGATCATCGAGTTTATGAATTCCCGACAGTTGTTGTAGAACGAAAAGTCCACAAAATGGCGAGTAGACGGCGTTATATCCACCTTCGTGTGCGATAACTAAACGATTTTTAGCAGTATCTGCTGCCGATTCCATCAATATCTCCGTCATCTGAGCAAAACCTTTTGCAGTCACAAGCATGCGACCAAGTGGGTCGTACACAGAGGAATCAAAACCTGAAGCTACTGCAATGAGGTCTGGTTTGAATTTCTTGAGTGCTGGTCTAATAACGGTTTCAAAGGCGTATAAGTAGCCACCATTTCCCGTACCTGCAGGCAGAGGAATATTTATGTTTGTACCTACACCACGCTCTTCCCGTCCCCCGGTTTTTCTTGGGTATAGCCGGTCTTGGTGAAGAGAAATTGTCAAAACATCTTCATCGTCATAGAAAATATCCTGCGTACCGTTTCCATGATGAACATCCCAATCAACTACCGCAATCCTTATTCCAGGGTTTTCTTTCTTTGCCACTGAAATTGCAACTCCTAGGTTTGAAAAAAGGCAGTAACCCATTCCTCCTGCGCGAACTGCATGGTGGCCGGGTGGACGCACAAGTGCATATCCATTATCTATGTGACCCGCTAATGAGTCTTGAATAAGTTGTGTGACCGCACCGACTGCAAGTGTCCCAATCTCATACCCACCTTTGGCTAAGGGTGTTTCCCCATCGCCGGCATCTCCGCCAAATTCTTGGTCACTTGTTTTTTTTAATTGATTTAAATACTCCGCGGGATGCACTAAGAGAAGTTCTTCAATTGTTGCATGGCGCGGTGTTCGCCGATCTAAATTATCTATAAGCCCAGAAACAACAATTAATTCGTGGATTCGCCGCTTTGTCTCAGCATTTTCGTAATTTACAAAAGGTTGTAAGCCTCGAGAAGGATCTGTGGGAAACATACCCGCTTGAGTGCCAGTGTCATGCCAACCAAAAAGCTCATGATAGATATATCCGGTGCGAAGAGAATTCATCCTCAAGGGTTGCAGAGTTTGAGATAAATTGGAATATCTTTTTAAGTGCCGAGACGAAGAGATTTGAACTCCTAGAGGGTTTAGCCCCATAGTGGTTCTCTAGGGGAGAAAAATCATGTGAACCCCTCATTAACTTTCGAATTACACCCCGGGGCACGCATAGAACCAGGTTTCCACGCACTCATAATTCGGTGGTTGTCGCTTCGAGCCCGACACGCCCCCCTATCTACGAGCTTTCGAATAACCCAGCTGGAGAAAGACAGTCTAAAAAGATTGAAGAGTAAATAGGTGAAGGGCTAAAAAACCCGTACTGGCCGGACGGACCATGCGCCGCTCTTATTGCCGCCGCCCTTGCCGTGCCTGCTTTACATATTGTTGATGGCTTGACTTGGTATCTCAGTGCAAAACGTTACATTAAATAAGAAGAACCGCCCTATAAGCCGGAGTTAAAGCAACGAGGGAATTACAATGCCCTATATTTCCAACCTGAGTGCACTAAAGTTAACTCATGAGTGCCGCACGAAACAACTCCCCACTGTGTTCAACAACGCAAATTACGGCTTGATGAGAGCACAAGAGGGGTAGATGGCCAATGATGTCTAGCAAGAGGACCGAGAGCAAAAATCCGTCGAGAAAATCCGGACCCCTAAGTCGTACGTCTCGGTTTTTCTACACGAAGTCAAACCGGGTCTCTGCGTTGCTGGCTACCTCCGTCTTTGCTGGCTACCTTCTCTTTTTCCTAACGCGACAGGGCAAGGCTTTTGAAGTTGCTAACAGCAGTGTTAAATCACTAGGAACTTCGTTGGGCTTTGGTCAAGCAGAGATTCTTGCCTTCCTTACAGAACGTTCTGATCAGATGATTAATGCCTACATT
>LIAM01000155.1 GCA_001438925.1 Actinobacteria bacterium BACL15 MAG-120619-bin91
GTTATCTCCCGCAATGACAGTGAGCTCCTTTGGAATTCCACCATCATTTAACGCAGTAATTCCGGTGATGGTAAAGCTCTCAGTTCCATCTAGTCCTAGAGATGCAGCTGTTTCACCATCCATAAACTGCAAAGGTAATACACCCATACCGATCAAGTTAGATCGATGGATACGTTCAAAGCTCTCAGCGATAACTGCACGAACTCCAAGAAGCGCGGTGCCCTTAGCTGCCCAGTCACGTGAAGAGCCAGATCCATACTCTTTGCCGGCCAAGATAACTAGTGGAACTCCTGCCGCCTGATATGCAACAGATGCATCATAAATTGTTGTCTGTTCTCCATCTGCCAAGAAGTTTCGAGTAAATCCACCCTCGACTCCATTGAGCAACATATTTTTGAGACGAATATTTGCAAAGGTTCCACGAATCATTACCTCGTGATTACCTCGACGGGAGCCATAAGAGTTGAAGTCGGCTCGCTCAATACCGTGCTGCGCCAAGTACTTACCTGCTGGTGAATCAGCCTTGATATTTCCAGCTGGTGAGATGTGATCTGTTGTTACTGAATCTCCTAGTACAGCAAGAACCCGTGCACCTGAAATATCTTTAACAGGTGTTGGCCTCTTAGGCATACCTTCAAAGTAAGGGGGTTTGCGGACATAGGTTGATTTGGCATCCCACTCAAAGACCTTGCCAGTCGGTGTTGCTAGCGACTTCCAGCGATGATCACCCTCAAAGACAGTTGCATAATCCTTGGTAAACATCTCAGATGATATTGAGGAGTCAATGACCGCTTGAATCTCTTGCGGTGATGGCCAGATATCCTTGAGGTACACATCATTGCCCGAAGAGTCCTTACCCAATGAGTCGGTTTCAAAATCATGATCCATGGTTCCGGCGATCGCATAAGCAACAACTAATGGCGGGGATGCTAAGTAGTTCATCTTTACATCTGGGCTGATGCGACCTTCAAAGTTACGGTTACCAGAAAGTACCGCTGTTACAGCTAAATCACCCTCATTAACAGCTTTGCTAATTTCGATTGGCAGGGGACCTGAGTTGCCGATGCAGGTGACACAGCCATATCCAACGAGATTAAATCCCAACGCATCCATGTACTTAGTCAGATCTGCTCGATCGTAGTAATCGGTTACAACCTTTGAACCTGGTGCCAGGGTTGTCTTTACCCATGGCTTTGATTTCAATCCCTTTTCAACCGCCTTCTTGGCAAGTAATGCAGCACCGATCATGACCGATGGATTAGAGGTATTTGTACAGGATGTTATTGATGCGATTACAACATCTCCATTTTTAACGCGGGTAGAACCTGCCGCAACCTCTCCCTTGGACGTCTTATCCCCAAAGTAAGTAGGAAGAATCTTTTCAAATGAGCTCTTGGAATCACTCAATGAGATGCGATCTTGTGGACGTTTAGGTCCTGAAATAGATGGCACAACAGTTGAAAGATCTAGCTCAACGATTTGAGAAAAACGTGGCTCAACTGAAGGGTCATGCCACATTCCTTGAGCCTTTGCATACCTTTCAACTAAGGCAACCTGATCATCGCTTCGACCGGTAAGTCGCAGGTAGCGAAGTGTCTCTTCATCAATTGGGAAGATCGCACATGTTGAGCCGTACTCAGGACTCATATTTCCGATTGTTGTTCGGTTCGCCATTGGAACAGATGTCACTCCGGGACCAAAGAACTCCACGAACTTGCCAACCACGCCAACCTTGCGCAGGATCTCTGTGATCGTAAGCGCCATATCGGTTGCAGTAGTTCCGACTGGAAGAGTTCCCGTGAGCTTGAAACCAACCACACGAGGGATCAACATTGAAACTGGTTGCCCAAGTAGCGCAGCCTCGGCCTCAATTCCTCCTACGCCCCAGCCGAGCACTCCGAGTCCATTGACCATGGTTGTATGTGAGTCTGTTCCCACAACGGTGTCTGGGTAGGCACGAAGGGTTCCCTCAACGGTACGTGTCATGACAACCCGTGCAAGGTACTCAATATTTACTTGGTGAACGATTCCTGTTCCGGGTGGAACAACCTTAAACTCATCAAAGGCGGTCTGCCCCCAACGCAAGAAGCGATAACGCTCCTGGTTGCGCTCATACTCAATATCTGTGTTTTGCTCAAATGAATCCTTAGTTCCAAACTTATCTGCGATCACTGAGTGATCGATGACCAGCTCTGCAGGAGCAAGGGGGTTAACCTTTGAAGGGTCTCCCCCAAGATCGACAATAGCCTCACGCATAGTTGCAAGATCGACAACACATGGCACGCCGGTAAAGTCCTGCATGATTACTCGCGCCGGCGTAAATTGGATCTCAGTATCAGGTTCGACCGAAGGGTCCCATGATGCCAAGGCGCTAATGTGGTTTGCCGTGATGTTTGCACCATCCTCGGTGCGCAGT
>LIAM01000156.1 GCA_001438925.1 Actinobacteria bacterium BACL15 MAG-120619-bin91
CTGAAGTACTTGGTTAAGCCGCCTTGATGGGTGCAGATAGTTTGGTAGGCAAATACACCAGTCTTGGTGCGAAATAAAAGTGCTGGCGCTCCATTTGCTAATTGAAATGGAAAGGTTGCTCCGACCTTAATCTTTTTGAGGCGGATAATTCGATTAGGAGAGGCCTGGGCCGCTGTTCCCACGAGTGAGGCTGCGATGCCGGCAAGGGTCATTCGCAGCGCTGCTCTCCGTGTGATCTTCATACGCTCCCTGACTTGGATTCGAACCAAGAACCTGTCGATTAACAGTCGACTGCTCTGCCGTTGAGCTATCAGGGATTATCGTGCGAGCGAAATCTTAGCGCACACCGGTGGAAGGGCAAAAACTAGAGCTTTCTGAGATTACAGGCTTCCTAGCGCTAAATCATGCAGAGATCGTCGGGCTGACTCAAGGGAGACTAACTGGGCAAAGGCTGCGTTGTACTCAATCTCATTTTCTACAGGATTGAGTCGCTGTAGCGATGATTTCAGATCGGCGATTGAGCGAGAGATCGCAACCTCGCGAAGTCTGGCAACAATACTTGCAACATAGATCTGGGTTGGTTTTCCATCGGCACGAATTGGCTCAACAGATAACTCAGTAAAGAGTGCGCGTAAGTTTTCATCAGTAATTGCATCTGGAGAAAGCTTTTCATGCGAATCTATCGCTGTGCGCATTGCGCTATATGCAGGATGGGTAAAGGCTCCAGCTTCAATTGAACTCCACAAATCGCCTTCAAAGAGTTGTGGCTCTTGTAAACGAGATTTGAGAACTTCGCGCTCCAGTATTAGACGTGCCTCGTTAGGATCTGGTCTGAAGTTTGGTTGTGCAATAACTTCTTCACCATCGTTACGAGGTTGTTGTGAAGCTGATCTTGCACCCTGTGCAACTGCGCGGGTAACAATCTCAACCTCAACACCCAACCATCCTGCAAGAAGACGGGTGTATTCAGGGCGTAAAGATTTGTCTCGAATCTGTGCTACAAGTGGAGCAGCTGCGTTTAATGCATTAACCCGTCCCTCTGCTGTTTCTAATTTGTGATGGGCAAGCTCTGCACGAATTGCAAACTCAAACAACGGAACACGACGGGCGATTAAATCTCGTAGCGCTAGATCCCCCTTTTCTTGTCTTAGCTCACATGGATCTAAACCATCAGGTTCGACGGCAACAAAGGTTTGAGTAACAAACTTTTGATCCTCGCTAAATGCACGTAGCGCCGCCTTTTGACCTGCAGCATCACCATCAAAGGTAAAGATCACCTCACCACGGAAAGCATCATCATCCATCAGTAATCTGCGCAAAATTCTGATGTGATCTGCTCCAAAAGCGGTTCCGCATGTAGCAACCGCAGTAGTTATGCCTGCAAGGTGAGCAGCCATTACATCGGTATATCCCTCAACAATGACCGCTTGGCGCTTTTTTGCAATCTCTTTTTTCGCTACATCTAAGCCATAAAGAACCTGACTCTTCTTATATATAGGCGTCTCTGAGGTGTTTAAGTACTTAGGGCCTTGATCGGCTTCATCACTTGCAAGCTTTCGCGCCCCAAAACCAACTATGTCACCTGAAATATCCTTGATCGGCCACATCAAACGATTGCGGAACTTATCAATCGGACCACGTTGACCCATCTTTGATAATCCTGCAAGCTCTAACTCATCAATTGAGTATCCAAGTGTGCGAAGATGTTTTGTTAACCCATCCCACTCATCGGGTGAGTAACCGACTCCAAACTGTTGGCAAGCGGCCTTATCAAAGCCACGCTTTGTCAGTAGCTCGCGACCATGGGCGGCATCAGGAGAAGTGTTTAGCTGCTCTTGGTAAAACTTTGCCGCCTCTGCATGTGCTGCAATTAATCGATTGCGGGTTCCTGATGTGACAACGGGGCCAGATGAAGGTGAATTACTTTCTTCATATCGCAATGTATATCCAATGCGATCTGCAAGTCGCTCAATAGTTTCAGTAAATGTCAGATGATCTATCTTCATTAAGAATGCAATGACATCTCCACCGGTCTGGCAACCAAAGCAATGAAAGTATCCCTTGCTTGGAGTTACATGGAAGGAGGGCGACTTTTCATCGTGAAATGGGCAGAGCCCTTTCTTCTGACCGCCACCTGCATTTTTTAGCTGAACGTAATCAGCAACCACCTCATCGATAGGTGCGCGATCGCGGATGTATGCAACATCCTCATCCTTAATGCGACCACTCATACTCTCACCTTACCGATTCGCCAATAAGCGCGCATGAAGAGCGTATGCGCCAGGGTCGGTTAATGCAGCCACTTGATCGATGATTACCCGCATTTTGCCGATCTCATCAGAGGCTTCATCCCAGGGCTTTTGGAAAAATGAGTCCA
>LIAM01000157.1 GCA_001438925.1 Actinobacteria bacterium BACL15 MAG-120619-bin91
CTACTGCTGTCCTTGCAGAATGTGTCAGCGGAACAAACCAGGTTGAGATACCTGATGAAAAATCAATCGCGCTGTAGCGAATTAGTTCTGGTGTAGAGATACGCATCATCGAAGTTCGGTCAATTGTTTGCTCGATGAAGTTATCAGCATTGATAGATTTGAGCGTCTCGGTAAAGGGTGAGGCTGGGCGTACCGCATCAATATCGCTGGTTAACGCTACATAGACCCGCTCAAACTGCCCCGGTTGGGTCAATGGTCGTTGGGAATCATGAATCATTATCAAATCAGCTGTAGTCGCACTCTTGATAGCTGTTGCTAGCTCACCTGGTTTATTGGGATCGCACACAATCTTTTCGCAAGCAATCTCTGCAACCTTTGCTAAATCAGCTGCGGTACCTGCGATCGCAAGATGGGCTCCAGAAATCGATGCCACAAAACTGTCTGCAGATTGAAGGCAGGTGTGCAAAATTGTTTGGCTCTTTAATTGATGGAAAGCAATTGGCGAGGTAATCGCCACTACAACCTTCAGAGAAGGTGTCATGAAATTAGGAGGCTAGAACCTCGTCAAGGATTACTGCAGCCTTTTCTTCATCGGTGCGCTCAGCGAGTGCAAGCTCTGAAACTAGGATCTGCTTCGCCTTGGCGAGCATGCGCTTTTCTCCTGCTGAAAGTCCACGATCTAGATCGCGACGGTAAAGATCACGAACAACTTCGGCAACCTTAATAACATCACCTGAAGCAAGCTTTTCTAGATTTGCTTTGTAACGACGGGACCAGTTTGTTGGCTCTTCTGTATATGGCTGGCGCAATACGCTAAACACACGATCCAGGCCAGCTGAATCAACAACATCACGAACTCCGACAAGATCTACATTGTCTGCTGGAACGCGGACAGTTAGATCGCCTTGAGCAACTTTTAACACTAGGTAGGTCTTTTCTTCACCCTTGATCACACGAGTTTCAATAGCTTCGATTAATGCAGCCCCGTGGTGAGGATAAACAACGGTTTCGCCGACCTTAAATGTCATGTGATGCCCTTCGCTAGAGGGTCAATTCTACCAGCATTTAAGCATTCACAAAACCCGGTAAAAGTAGCGTCAATTACTGCTAATTTGATGTGAGACAATTGCACCTATGCGTCGCGTACTTTCTGCATTAGCAATTGCATCACTTGCTCTATCACTTACTGGATGTGGAGCTGGATTAAACGCCTCTACCCGCCAAATTACACAGGTGACTGATGGTGCTGAGGCTCAAATTATTGGCGATGGAAACAACATCCGCGTAGTTAACCTGCTTGTGGTTGCAGCTGGGGGTGGCACCGGAGTTTTGGTCGGCACAATAGTAAACGCTGCAGATGAAGAGGATTCCTTGTTGGGCGTTGCGATTAATGGAAGCGTGCTCACCTACACAGGTAGGAATGTTCTTCCGAAAAACTCTCCAATTATTTTTGAGGGCGATCGCGCCAATGCAAAGGCTGTATTAACTGGATTTGGTGCAAAGGCCGGAACAAATGTTTCCGTCACAATGTTCTTTGCCCGTGCCGGTGAGGTTACAAGAAATGTACTTGTTCGCGAGAACAAGGATGAGTACGCAGGAATTGCTCCCTAACCTTACTTCTTGCCCTGATTTGCAACAGCTGCGATCGCTTCCTTGGCCGCAGTTGGATCTAAATACTCGCCACCCTTTACAACTGGTTTAAAGTTTGCATCTAGCTTGTAGTACAGCGGAATACCCGTAGGAATATTGAGTCCTGCGATATCTGCATCACTAATTCCATCAAGATGCTTTACCAATGCACGCAATGAGTTTCCGTGAGCGGTTACCAAAACGCGCTTGCCCGCCTTTAGATCCGGAACAATCGACTCATCCCAGTACGGCAACATGCGGGTAATAACATCTTTCAGACACTCAGTCTTTGGTGCCCCAGCGCCTAAATCTGCATAGCGCGCATCCTTTGCCTGGCTAAACTCATCATTGTCTTCGATTGGCGGTGGCGGAACATCAAAGCTGCGGCGCCACAGTTGAAACTGCTCTTCTCCATACTGGGCCAAGGTCTGGGCCTTGTCCTTGCCCTGCAATGCGCCGTAGTGACGCTCATTCAAACGCCACGAACGCTTCACCGGAATCCAGTGACGATCACATGCATCAAGTGCTAACTGCGAGGTATGGATTGCACGGCGCAATAAAGATGTATGAAGTACATCTGGCAACAAACCACGCTCTGCCAACATCGAACCACCACGGCGGGCCTCTGCTTCACCCTTGCTGGTTAAAGAGACATCTACCCAACCGGTAAAGAGATTTTTAGCGTTCCATTCCGATTCACCGTGGCGCAAAAGTACAAGTTCG
>LIAM01000158.1 GCA_001438925.1 Actinobacteria bacterium BACL15 MAG-120619-bin91
CATACTCACTTAATTGACTCCAGTAAATTGTGTCCAGTTGCAGTGAGCGGGCCATCGGTACAACTGTTTCATAACAGCGAACCGCGTCTGATGTATGAATTTCACTAATTCCAAATGGTAGGTAGGTAGCAAGCATTCTCTTTGCTTGCTGTTGTCCTAATACCGCCAGTGGACGATCTCCATCATCACCCTGCCATTCTTCACGTGCAATCGCCTTTCCGTGACGAAGAAGAACTAGCGGGACTGTATCGACACCAAACTTTTCAAAGTTCTTCAAAACCTCTTTGTCACCTGGGCGTGAAAGTTTTGCATAGGCATCAGCGATTGTTACCCAAATAATCTGATCAACTTCGGTGATGTCATATGCACCACCAGATTCACCAATTACCTGTGCAGACCAATAGCGAACAGTCTTAGTAAAATCACCAACTGGATATTCGATCTTGCATAGTTCAGGGCCAAAGACAGATTCAAATCCAGTCTCTTCGAGAACCTCTCTAAAGGCACAAGCAATCTCAGTTTCTCCGGGTTCAACCTTGCCTTTAGGAAAGGACCAATCGTCGTAACGTGGCCGGTGAATCAATGCGACCTGAATTAAATCCTCACTTAAGCGTCTCCACAAAACCGCACCGGCCGCTTGAATTACATCCATTTAACGATCCTTTGAATAGTGTTCAAAAAGAACTGCATGTGCATCTACTAAACCTTTTTTGCCACTACGACTCCATGTGGTCTTATCCAGTTGCCAGGATGATGTCTCCTGTGAAAGACCCAGATCTAGCAGTGATTGCAGCCTTATTTCATGCTCTTTTCGAGCGATCATCACAAGGCTTTCTACACGACGATCAAGGTTTCTGCCCATCAAGTCAGCACTTCCTATCCAAAACTCACTCTTGCCACCATTAATGAAATGGTAGATACGTGAGTGTTCTAAGAATCGTCCGAGAATTGATTTCACCGTGATGTTCTCTGATACTCCCTTAATTCCAGGTTGTACCGCACAGATTCCACGAATCAGTAACTCGATCTTTACACCTGCTTGTGAGGCTTCGTATAACTTTGCTACAAAGCTCTCATCCAGAATTGAATTAAGTTTAAATTGGATTCCAGCTGGTCGACCATTGCGGGCATGCTCAATTTCGCGATCAATCTTTTCTAGCAACCCCGAACGCAAGGTTCGCGGAGCAACTAACAACCGTGAATAAGTTGACTGTGGTGCAAAGCCAGATAGTTGATTGAACAGGCGAGTTAAATCCTCGGTTAACTCCGGATCAGCGCTGAGAATTCCTAAATCCTCGTACAGTCGAGCGGTCTTTGGATTGTAATTTCCGGTACCAATATGACAGTAACGACGAATACCTTGCGATTCATCTCGTACAACAAGCGAGAGCTTTGCATGTGTCTTAAGCCCCATAAGGCCGTACACAACATGCACTCCTGCAGCTTCTAACTTTCGAGCCCAGCGCACATTTGCCTGCTCATCAAAGCGTGCTCGAATCTCAACTACCGCTACAACCTGTTTACCTGCTTCAGCGGCTTCTATCAGGGCTTCAATAATCGGTGAATCACCAGATGTGCGATACAAGGTCTGCTTAATCGCCAATACCTGTGGATCCTGCGCAGCATTTTCAAGGAAGTGAACAACTGATGAGGTAAATGATTCGTAGGGGTGGTGTAGCAGGATTTCGCCCTGTCGAATCGCTGCAAAAAACATATCTAAATCATCGGTATCTACCTCAGATAAGGCCTTTGCGGTGCGAGATCTAAATGGCTCGAACTTTAACTCTGGGAAATCTAAATCGGCGATCTTGTTAAGTGAGGTTAGGTTAAGCGGAGCTTGAATGTGGAAGATATTCTCTTCACCAATTCCGAGCTCTTGTCCAAGCTGTTGTACAAGTTTCTCATCGACCCCAGTCTCTATCTCAAGGCGCACAGGTGGACCAAAGCGACGACGTAACAGCTCCTGTTCGAGCGTTACCAATAAATCCTCAGTCTCTTCATCTTCAAGTTCAATATCTTGATTTCTGGTCACACGGAATGTGTAATGATCTTCAATAATCATTCCCGGAAATAACTCTTGTAGGTGGATTGCGATGAGATCTTCAAGTGGCAAAAATCGGGTTGCACCAACTTTTGCAGTAGCAATAAAACGTGGCAAAACTTCAGGGACCTTCACGCGAGCAAAGAACTCTTCCTGGGTAGTTGGATTTTTAACAATTACCGCTAGGTTGAGTGATAA
>LIAM01000159.1 GCA_001438925.1 Actinobacteria bacterium BACL15 MAG-120619-bin91
TGCATTAGGTTTTGTTCCTCCATTATTGGAGATGAATTTGATCAAAGAGGTGCGCGCCATTGATCAAGAAGCAGGATTTGAAATGTGCCGAACACTTGCCAAACAAGAAGGTATCTTGGCAGGAGGGTCTACGGGCCTTAACGTCGTTGCAGCTTTAGATTTGGCAAAGGAATTAGGTCCAGGAAAACGCGTCGTAACCGTTGCCTGCGATAACGGAATTAAGTATCTTGGTGGACACATCTACAGTTAAGTTTAAACTCCGGCTTATAGGGCGGTTCTTCTTTGCATAATAGTTACTAGGAGTAACCAAGCACTTTTGCCATAATTGAGTTGCACTACGGGTTTGGTAGTAATTGGGACTTGGTTAATAACCAGGTCCCTTTTGCTTTATTGCCTTAATTTTTATCCACAGGTTTGCTAGTGAAGGAGATTTAATTACCGGCTAAGCCTTAACTTCGCTCCCGTGATCGGGGCCCTTTCCAATTCTCTGGCCTATAGGGCGGTCCTCCTTTATAACCCGATGCCCCACATGGAAACGTGCGGGGCGTCACCTTTCAACGCTCACCAAATTTATAAATTTTCCATAACCTAACGAAGTTTTATTTAGATTTTCGGGCAAAGGCTAGGGCAATTGAGGCAAGAATTGGGGCTAGTTCTCCGAATACCGTGCTTGCTAATCAGAGTGATTCAAGCGCCATCCTGGCTCCACCGTAAGCCGCAGAGCTTTTGCGGAGAGTAAGCCAACCACCGAAAGTGACGCACGGGGCTTTTGGCTATGAGTTCTCTTGCCCTTTCTTTTAGTTGTAGATAGAGTCCTTGAAGTTAAATTTAAATCCTAGGATTGAGGTTGCCCATGTCTGGAGACCACACTGATCACGAACACGAGCATGCGCCCGGCCATATGCACCTGCAGGATCCAGATGCAAACGTCGCAGCGATCGTCTCCGATCTCGAGTACTTTCGGCGTAAGCGCCTCGAAGCTCGCCTTCTCTATATGTTGCGACGTGGATACCTGCCGTTTGTGAACCTGCTACAAGCGGCTCAGGCAAGCCCTGTTATCGAACAATCGATTCCTGCTGAGGATCTAGATGACCGCATCAAAGCCTTACAAGAGCGACTCAACTCTTTGGTGACAGGAATTCTTTCTCTGCAGCTTCCGATCCGCTCGGGTTCTATCGCCATCGAGGACACCCGCTTCGAGCGCGGTGACTACGACGAGAGACTCCGCCTCGCAAAGCGGAGCTACCCAGTGCCGTTACTTGAGCGCATTTCTGCTCTCGAGCAAGCCATGCTGGACAGCGAGTTACTAGTCGCAACGGTTCAGCGAGCTCTCATAAATTCTGGCGAGGTGGTGGCCGGTGCGTTCGATGAGCGCATAGACGCACTGAAGTCCATAGGCTGGCGCAACGGTGCACGAATAGTCGCTCGGGCCTGGGTCGACCCGGAGTTCAAGGAGCGCCTTATCACCCGGGGTCGTGAAACAGTACGCGAATTGGATATCCCGCCGGGCAAGCTCGGCATCCTTGGCATTGCCGAGAACACCGACACCGTCCATAACGTCGTGGTCTGCACGCTGTGCTCTTGTTATCCCCATGATTTGCTTGGTAATCCGCCGTGGTGGTATCGCACCGATGGCTACAAAGAGCGTGTCATCGCTGATGCACGTGGAATGCTTAACGAAGCTTTCGATCTTGAAGTACCCGAAGGAGTGGAGATTCGCGTTCACGATTCCACATCTGATGTGCGGTGGATGGTGATTCCGCAACGACCATTAGGAACAGAGGGCTTGAGCGAAGAAGAACTGGCATACCTCGTCACACCCGAATCGCTTGTCGGTACTGCGCTCGCAGGGCAGACACCTGCTTCCTCAGCAGCTGTTGCACGCGGACTCGATGGCGTTTTGTGATGCCAGAGATTGCCGATAGAGGGCGATTTGCAATTGGAGATGTGGTCCGTGTGCGCATGAGTCCTACGACGCCGACCATCAATCCGCGCACACCGCCCTATGCGCTGGGTCATGTGGGCACCGTGATGAAGACCTACGGGAGCGTGGTTAATCCTCAGGATCACCACCTGCCTTACAGCCCCCTTTACACGTTGCGATTCGAGGCTTCCCAGATCTGGGGACCGAAGGCCTCGCATGTAGTTGTGGCTGAGGTGCACGACGAGTGGCTCGATCTAGCATAG
>LIAM01000160.1 GCA_001438925.1 Actinobacteria bacterium BACL15 MAG-120619-bin91
CCTTTGTTAGTTGCTCAACAGATTAAGGATGCTGTTATAGCAAACACCGCAACCCGTAAGGAAATTGCCAACAAGCAGCAGGCATTTTCCGAGATGATGAGCGCATGAATCTGATCGAAGATCTGCGCTGGCGTGGTTTATTGGCCCAATCAACTGATGAGGCCGCCCTTCTAGAAGCGCTCAAAAAACCAACGACACTGTATGTGGGTTTTGATCCAACCGCCCCATCCTTGCATGCCGGAAACCTTGTTGTACTTCTCGTACTTCGTCGCTTTCAATTGGCAGGTCACAATCCAATTGCACTAGTCGGTGGTGCGACAGGTTTAGTTGGCGATCCCAGCGGAAAGAGTGATGAGCGCACACTGAACAGCACCGAGATTGTGCAAGCGTGGGTGAGCCGTATTCGCACACAAGTATCAGCCTTCTTAGATTTTGATGCGCCCAAGAATCCCGCGCAGGTGGTGAACAATTTAGATTGGACATCACCACTGAGTGCGATTGAGTTTTTGCGTGATATCGGAAAGCATTTTAGTGTTAATCAGATGTTATCTAAGGATGCCGTCTCTGCTCGACTTGAGGGGGGCGGAATCTCGTATACAGAGTTTTCATACCAAGTTTTACAGGCTTATGATTTCCTAGAGCTATTTCGACGCAATAACTGCACCTTGCAAATTGGTGGTTCAGATCAATGGGGAAATATAGTTGCAGGTCTTGACCTTATTCGACGAGTAGAACAGGGAAGTGGTCACGCCTTAACAGTTCCATTGCTGATGAAGGCTGATGGAACAAAGTTTGGAAAGACCGCTGGCGGTTCTGTATGGCTAGATCCTGAAATGACATCACCGTACGCCTTCTTCCAATTCTGGTTGAACTCTGATGATAAAGATGTGATCAACTTCTTAAAGGTTTTCTCCTTCAAATCACATGAAGAGATTATGGAACTTGAAAAATCTCATAATGAGAATCCAGGGTTACGCGATGCACACCGTGCATTGGCCCGAGAGCTCACCTCATTAGTTCATAGTGAGGAAACAACTCAACGTGTCGAAGCCGCAGCGCGTGCATTGTTTGGTCAGGGCGAGCTATCAGAGTTAGATGAGGCAACACTTGCATCGGCGTTGGCTGAACTTCCACGCACATCAATCTCTGCAACGCAGGAGATTCCAACATGGGTAGATCTTTTAGTGGCAACAGGGGTTGTTGACTCTAAATCCGCTGCACGACGCATCGTTAAAGAGGGTGGCGCTTATCTCAATAATCAGAAGATTTCGGGGGAGGATTTCAGACCCTCAAAAACCGACTTTTTATGCGGAAAATATGCGGTTTTACGAAAGGGCAAGCGGGATCTGGCCGCTGTTGAAATATCCTAAGAACCCTCAACCACCCCTAAAACGCTAGCGGGCGTGGATAATTTCTCTTTTTCACTCTTTTACGACAACCGACACCGACCGGACTGGTCGATTTGACCGGTCCAGCCCGTCTCTGTATAGTTACGCTCCTTGCTGGGAACGGACGATTTAGGCCGCAACAGTAGGCACAGAAGCTCAAGTAATTGGGCCTCAGCCAGATCTAGTACTCATGAAGGTGCGGTTTGACCCCGCCTGCATGCATGCACTAAGTTTGGCGTTCTGCCCTGAAAATCAGGAGAAATCCTGAGAATCAGTGCGCATCCGTACCTTGAGAACTCAACAGCGTGCCATAAGTCAATGCCAATAGTGGCTTACTTAGTCATGCTTTCAATAGCGAAAAATCATTGTTTTACAATGCTTTTTGATTAAATAACAACCACGGCAAATATATAAATACCTCAATGAGGTATGCATTAGTTAGCAATAACTAGCGCATGCCCGTTGATTTCCTTTGGTATATAAATGACAAATTAAACGACAGTTTGTTTGTCTGATCGCCAAGATGAAAACTTTCTATGGAGAGTTTGATCCTGGCTCAGGACGAACGCTGGCGGCGTGCTTAACACATGCAAGTCGAGCGATGAAGCACCTTCGGGTGTGAATTAGCGGCGAACGGGTGAGGAACACGTGAGAAATCTGCCTTCAACACTGGGATAACTCCGGGAAACCGGGGCTAATACCGGATATGAAATCTGCGGGCATCCGCGGATTTGGAAAGTTTTTCGGTTGAAGATGATCTCGCGGCCTATCAGCTTGTTGGTGAGGTAAT
>LIAM01000161.1 GCA_001438925.1 Actinobacteria bacterium BACL15 MAG-120619-bin91
GAAGGTTTCGCAGATTTATCCACTATTCAAGGGTTTGAACCACATCCAAGGTTTGGACATAAAACTCGGATTCACTTACATAAGTGGGTGGTGAGGGACTCGAACCCCCGACCCGGTGATTAAGAGTCACCTGCTCTACCAACTGAGCTAACCACCCGAGGCACCCAGGCGCCGGAAACGCGTGAATGCAGGGGGAAACCTATCAGCAACCCCCGCCTTGCCGCACATTCCCGACACACGCATACTGGGCGTATGAGTCGGATTGAAATAAGGATTGCCCTAGTTTTGAGCCTTCTCGTGGCCGGTGTTTCACCTGCACAGGCCGATTCTGTTCTCTCTGGTTTATCAATTATCGAATCGCAGATTACAAAGGGACGAGCTCCTAAAACTGGATACACCCGTGCTCAATTTGGGCAGACATGGGCCGATGTTGATCGCAATGGGTGCGATACCCGCAACGATATTTTGAAACGAGATCTGACCGCAGAAGTTTTCAAGGAAAGAACCCGCGAATGTGTTGTTTTATCGGGAACTTTAATCGATCCCTTTTCGGGGGAGATCATCAACTTTGTTCGGGGAAATGTCAGCAGCATGGAGGTTCAAATTGACCATGTTGTCGCCTTATCCAACGCCTGGCAGACAGGGGCGTTCAAACTATCAATAAAGGATCGAACAGCTTTTGCAAATGATCCCTTGAATTTACTGGCAGTTAAAGGCAGATTGAACTCACAAAAAAGAGATGGGGATGCCGCAACTTGGCTGCCACCATTAAAAAGTTATCGTTGTGATTATGTTTCGCGACAAATTGCCGTGAAGATTAGATACAAGTTGTGGTTTACCGCGCCAGAAAAAGAGGCGATGATTCGAATTTTAAAGAGCTGTCCAGAAAAGCCCTTACCAACTAGTTAGTGTGAGCCTTTGAAACGTCCATACGAGGCGTTGATTTCTAACTCTGCCTCTTCATGGCCAACCCATTCACCACCTTGTACAGATTTTCCTGGCTCTAGTGTTTTGTAAACCTCAAAGAAGTGTTTAATTTCCGATAGTTCATAGGCAGGCACATCACCTAAATCTTGAAGATATGATTTGCGAACATCACCAGCTGCAACACATAGTAATTTGTCATCTCCGCCAGCCTCATCGGTCATGTTTAACATTCCGATTACTCGACATGACACAACGCAGCCAGGAAATGTTGGTTCATCAAGCATTACTAGCGCATCAAGAGGATCACCATCCTGTGACAGTGTGTTCTTTACATATCCGTAGTCATATGGATAGCGGGTTGATGTGAAGAGCATTCGATCAAGACGGATTTCGCCGGTGACATGATCAACCTCGTACTTGTTGCGCGATCCCGCAGGAATCTCGATGATCACATCAAAGATCATTTCAACTGCTCTCTTTTTGCAATAATGTGGGGTGAACGACGGGGCTCGAACCCGCGACATCCCGGACCACAACCGGGTGCTCTACCAGCTGAGCTACGTCCACCATGAGTTGCTAATTCTACCTGTACTTATGAGGTGGTTGGTGCCTCGTTTTGTGGGGAGTTAAAGATGGTTTGTCTGTAATACGCCAGTTCTGCGATTGAATCTTGAATATCTCCCAGCGCTCTGTGGTTTCCGGTTTTGGCCGGGGCTCCAAAGTACGCCTTGGGGAACCAGCGCCGGGCAAGCTCCTTAATCGATGAAACATCAACGGTTCGGTAGTGAAGGTATTCATTGAGTAGTGGCATATCCCGTGCAATAAATGATCGATCAACGCCGACAGAGTTACCCGCCAATGGAGATTTGCCTGGTTGGGTTGAAGCGCTTTCAAGGTAGGCGATCACTCGTTGCTCTGCATCGTGAACTGAGATTCCATGTGGGATCTCAGTGATGAGACCTGATGTTGTGTGCATCTGGGTGACAAACTCATTCATGCCAGCTAGCTGTTCTGGAGTTGCCTTAATGACAACATCGACTCCATCTCCAATCACATTGAGATCAGAGTCGGTCACCAGCACAGCGATCTCGACCAGGACATCCTTTTCAAGTGAAAGTCCGGTCATTTCGCAGTCGATCCAGATCAGATTGGGTTGTTCATTAGGCACGGCCCAAACCCTAGGGCACTTGGGGCGATTTCACCTTCTGTTTACCTTCTAGACACCTTGGCTCCA
>LIAM01000162.1 GCA_001438925.1 Actinobacteria bacterium BACL15 MAG-120619-bin91
TGGGTACTACCGTCAGGTCCCGGAGTGCGAGTAGATGCTGGATTCCAAGGTGGAGACACTATTGGCGGACACTTTGATTCGTTACTGGCAAAGTTAATTGTTACCGGCGCAACTCGACAACAAGCGATTGAGAGAGCTCGACGTGCATTATCTGAATTTGTTGTTGATGGTTTAGCAACAGCAATTCCATTCCATAGAGCAATCCTTGAAGATCCCGCCTTTACCCACGAGTTCAAGGTGTATACGAGCTACATTGAAAATGAGTTTCACAATGAAATCCCTGCATTTGCCTTTACCGAACCGCCTCTTGAAACTCATATGGCCCCTGAAAATCTCATAGCCGAGGTCAATGGCAAGAGATTTGAAATCCTGGTTCATGCACCAAAGCCGGTCATAAAACGCCACCGTGCAAAACAATCCATGGTGGGTGGCTCTAGCGGTTCTGGATTAGTCAGCCCAATGCAGGGAACGGTTGTAAAGATTGCAGTCGAAGAGGGCTCGAAGGTAGAAGTTGGCGATCTCATCATCGTTCTTGAAGCGATGAAGATGGAGCAACCCCTGAACGCACATAAAGCTGGAACGATCTCTAATCTCACAGCGGTAATTGGTTCCACGGTTTCAAGTGGCACCAATCTTTGTGACATTATTGATGTATGACCCAAACTGAACTGCTCTTCAAGGACCCTCTAGCTGCCGCTGAACAAGCAGCTCAAGAGATCGCCACAAAGACCGGAGTAACCCATCATGATGTTGCACTGGTTATGGGTTCAGGTTGGATTAGCGCAGTTGATGCTCTTGGAGTACCAGCCTTTGAGTGCAACGCCGAAGAGTTCACCGGATTTTTTCCTCCCGCTGTAGAAGGACACTCTGGAAAAGTACGCTCTTATGAAATCGACAGCGATGGTAAAAAACTACGTGCCTTGGTTTTCTTAGGAAGAACACATCTGTACGAAGGCAAAGGAATCGAACCCGTTGTACATAGTGTTCGGACCGCTGTTAAAGCAGGTTGCAAGGTAATTATCTTGACCAACGCTTGTGGAGGAATCAACACCAGCTATTCAGTTGGGCAACCAGTATTGATCCGTGATCACATCTCATTAACAGCAGTTTCTCCACTATCTGGAGCAACCTTTGTTGATTTAACAGATCTGTACAGCAAGCGAATCCGTGAGATTGTAAAGAGAGAGGATTCATCGCTACAAGAAGGTGTCTACGTTCATTGGCGTGGCCCAACATATGAGACCCCAGCTGAAATCTTAATGATGAGAACAATGGGCGCAGATCTTGTTGGAATGTCTACTGTTCCTGAGGCAATCGCAGCACATGCATTAGGAGCTGAAGTATTGGGTATCTCATTAGTCACAAATGCAGCAGCTGGAGTCACAGGTGAAAAACTTAACCATGAAGAGGTAATCGCTGCAGGTAAAGCCGCCGCTGACCGAATGGGTGCACTTCTCAAAGGGGTTATTCCGAAGTTACTCTAGGCTCATGGATCACTCATTAGAGCAAGAGGTACATGCCTGGATCGCAGATGATCCAGATCCATTAACCGCTGCGCAGTTACAGCAGTGGCTTGACTCTGGCAATGAATCCGAACTGCGTGCATCATTTAATGGTTTTTTACAGTTTGGAACAGCAGGTTTGCGAGGACCCATTAGACCTGGTCCATCTGGAATGAATCGCGCAGTTGTAGGACGTGCAGCTTCAGGAATCGCTGCATACATGAAGGAGCGTAACTTAAGCTCTGTCGTTATTGGTCGCGATGCACGGTATGGATCTGAGGATTTCACCTTTGAAACCGCTGAAATTATGAGCGGTGCTGGAATGAAGGTTTATGTACTGCCCCGTCCACTGCCAACACCTGTCCTAGCCTTTGCAACAAATGAGTTGCTGTGTGATGTAGGAATCATGGTTACCGCTAGTCATAATCCACCACAAGACAATGGTTACAAGGTGTATCTAGGCGGGACCGTAGATGGAATTTACTATCGCGGCTCTCAAATTGTTTCTCCCACTGATGAAGCTATCGCTGCCAAGATAGCTGCGGTTACTTCTCTTAAATCACAACCTCGTGGAAAGGTTTGGGAAGTTCTAGGTGAAGAGATTCTTGAAAAGTACATCGCTCGAACCGCATCACTAGCAACTAATCCAGGGAAA
>LIAM01000163.1 GCA_001438925.1 Actinobacteria bacterium BACL15 MAG-120619-bin91
GTACTTGGCTTCTTTGTAGCTGTAACCGATGGAGTTGGCTTAGGTGATGGTGTAGGACCTTGAGCAACTGTAAAAGTTACAGGAGACACCGACTCTTCATGTGTTCCAGATACATCTTGGAACTTAATCTTTCCTAAGAAAGTTCCAGCTGGTACATCTCGCAAAGCCAGTGTCCATACACCACTAGTTTCACGGACCAAGGTTTGTCGAGGCTTAATTTCTGGAGTCGTACTCTTGTCGAAGACAAACTTTACATTTCCGGTGACAACGGGTGAATTATCAGGACGAGCAACATTGACCTTAAATGCCACAGCTTTATTTGTTGTGGTTGAGGATTGATTGATTACGCTCAAAACCGTTGGCTCCCGTTGAGGCATCAAATCAACAAGAGATGGCGTCCAGGTGCCTTTGGCGAGATCTAAAAATGTTGAAGGTGTTCCGCGGAAAACATTGAGATCTAAGCGATAGCCCGGAACTCCATACTTAGGAGCGATTCCGCAGGAGGAGTACTGCCAGACAGTCCACTGAGAGTCACAGTTAGCGCCGGTCCATGAATGCACATAACATCCAATATTTTTTAAGCCAGGCTGGTTGATCGGATTAGCGGGATCAATTCCATACTGTGCAAGCCACAATGGGTATTGCGCAAGTTCAGGTGTGCGGGTCATTGAACTTTCAAGAAAGCTTGCATACGAGTAAAGAAAGGGGGTCCGACCAGTTTTTTCCTTCAGTGATGCAAGAAAAGTTGTCGCCCATAATGTGACAGCGCTGCGGGTTGCATACTTTTGGCAGGCCCCAGATGATGAGTAGCGAACACATTTATTCTCTAAATCTAAAGCGTATGGAAGGTCACGTTCTGAGTACCCACCCATTGAAGCCAGTCTCCACACAACTTTTTGTGCCTGCGCTAAGGCATCACGTTGGATCTCTTCATCGGTTGACACATCAGGCAAAACCGCATAATGGTAAAAACCTGTGTAAATTCCAGCAGCCTGTGCTGCGTGATGATCCATCGCAGCGTACTTGACCGCTAACAGATCGGCCGCTTCTCGGGTATCTGATGCTTTGATAAAAACAAAACGCATCCCAGCTTCATACATCTTTACAAAGTCGATCTGCTTGTCATAGGGATGTTGCCATCGACTGACATCTGCTCCATGAATACGCCCACCCGGACCCAGTAAATCTATAAACTGCGCAGAATCTGCATCTGAAATTTCAGGTTGTTGTTTTACAACGATTGATCGAATAGGCGAGTAAAGAGCTTTGCCATTAATAACCGAAACTGCTCGATATCGGACCTTGGCATCCAGTGCGGTCGCAAGAGCTGTAACCTTCCAAGTACCCACCTTTGTTACCTTGGTAGAAAATCGGGTTGAACTCCACTTTCCTGCAGTGTCTACCTCAATCTTTACAGGTGTTCCAGATCGATTTGGCTTAAGAGTTCCGTACAAGGTGAGCAAAGTTTCAGAGGCGCTAGGGGTTTGGCGAACCGACATGGAAAGGATTGATGGTGCCGCTACAGATTGTGGCGCTCCCGCAACCCCCAGGGCCAGGGCAACGGACAGTAGAAACACTCTAATTTTCATTGTTCACGGATTTCTACTTTTTCACCTAAAACCTCTTCGATCGATGAGATCAAAGCTGCTTTCAGGTTGGGTCGGGTTTCTGAGTACTCGTGGGAGGTCGCAAACTTACGGCTATCGGAAAAATCCAGAGTTAATTCACCATCGGTGAAGGAGATTAAACGGGCATCAAAGTATGCGATCCAGGCGATACGGTTATGAGATTCCAGGGTATCGAGAACATCATTCCAGCGGCTGCGAATCTGTTCTATCTCCATAGGGCCGAACTTTACCTTTCAACCCCCAAGGATGCTTTCTCTTAGTGAGTAGGCGCGCCAATCCACTTTAAATACTCTCTTACCAATTGAACTCTCATGTTTTTTCTGGGATCTGGCTGAATGTTCAATGTAATTGCAACCCGCGAGAGGATCTGCTCGATCGCCTTTTCACTAACAAATCGAGTTCTTCCAATTTCAGCGTTTGTTAAACCATCTGCAACATGTCGAAGAGTTTCAATTTGAGTATTTGATAGG
>LIAM01000164.1 GCA_001438925.1 Actinobacteria bacterium BACL15 MAG-120619-bin91
CCTTGGGCCTTCACTCCTATGAAAACGGTATCCCCGCCACTATTCAGGCAATTCAGAATGAGTTGAAAGATGGAGCTTCAGATAAACCAATGTTGGAGCTGCCGCCGAGCAACTAAGAGTTTACGGTTGCGACTACGCGATCGCTGAACTCATTTGTCTTTGGGTCCTTCAGAATCATCTTTACGCGACCATCGGGCAAGGTTTCTTGCTTAATTACAACTAGTCCCTCAAACATTGTTGGTGTGTTGGAAATTCGAGGAGTTGTTCCACCTCTCCAATCCAGTTCCACAGGAACCCAGCCATGTTTTTCAACAGACTTGAAACAGGCATCCATAATCGCATTTACAACATAACCGTCGTAGAAGCTCTCCATCGGCTTTGTATTTGATTCCATTGCATTAAACATGTCGGTAAACATGTCAACATAACCAAGTTCGGCAACTTCATCTCCAACAGGAAATAGCCAACCAGTCGAAGTTTCAGATTTTTCAGCGACATAGGAGTTGCCTTCTGCAGCTGTAAACATTTCAAAACCAGTTCGCAAGAAGTGGTTCATCCAAATCGTTCCATGTGTTCCAGCAACCTCATCACGAAGGTCCATGCCTCCACGGAAGGTCCATGAGACTTCAAATTGACCTATGGCACCAGATTCAAACTTAATGAGCGCAATTGCATTGTCTTCAGCGTTAATTGGATGTACCAAAGTGTCTTTCCAGCATAAAACTTCAACTGGACGATTGCCTTTGCCGACAAAGTTACGAATGATTTCAATGCAGTGACAACCCAAGTCAATGATGCATCCGCCTCCTGCTTGTTTGTCATCCCAGAACCACGCACTATGTGGGCCAGGGTGAGTCTCACGCGAGCGAACCCACAACACATCGCCGACAGCACCACTTTGAACACTCTTTACTGCCTTTAAAGTTTTTGGTGTGTAGCAAAGATCTTCCAGGTAGCCAGCAAATACTCCAGCTTTTTCTACAGTATCTAAAATTCGTTTTGCTTCCTCAGCATTTCTTGCCAGTGGCTTGGTACATAAAATCGCTTTACCAGCTTTTGCGGCTAATGTGATCGCCTCTTCATGCATGTGGTTTGGAAGAGCAACAATTACTACATCAGTGTCAGGGTGGTTGATCGCCTCTTCAAGACTTGTTGTAGCATTTGCAATATTCCAACGCTTTGCAAAAGCATTACCGCGTTCTTGGGATCTTGAATAAACAACTGAGACAAAATCTCGATTTCGTTGGCCATGTAATGTCATAGTGTAAAAATCTGCGATTAAGCCAGTGCCAAGCATCGTTATCCGTCGTGATTGCACGATTCCTCCTGAGTGTTAGGTCTAATGATAAGTATAGACATATGTGTTATTATAAAAAAAGGGAGGTAGCGATGTCTTTTCGCCAGCTGGGTCATTTTGATGTCATTGTCATGGGCGCAGGTTCGGCGGGAGCAACTGCGGCAATTGCAGCCGCCCGCACAGGATCTAATGTTCTAGTCATTGACCGCCTACCCTTTGCTGGCGGAACAAGCACCGCCGTCCTTGATACTTTTTATGGCTTCTACACCCCAGGCGAAAAAGCCAAAAAAATTGTGGGTGGAATTCCAGATGATGTGGTTGCTGGACTATCTGGTTATGGATCAATGATCGAGCGCCCCAATACCTATGGCGCTGGCACGGGAGTGACATACAACCCGGAGCATTTAAAGGTTGTGTGGGAATCGCTACTTCAAGAATCAGGGGCCAAAATTCTTCTTCATGCACTTTTGCAGGAAGTCACTGTTAAAGATGGCCATGTAAGAGAGTTGGTTTTAGCAACCCGCGCTGGAAGTTGCAGAGTTACAGCAGATTTCTTTATCGATGCAACTGGAGATGCTGATCTTTCACATTTTGCTGGATTTAGTTATGAAAAAGCTGGCGATATTGCGCCTGCACAGACACTAACGACTACTTTTAAAATGGTTAATGTTAACGCTGCAGAGCGAAAGAAAATCGATAAGAATCGTTTGCATGAGTTAATGCAAGAGGCCACGGAGGCTGGATATGAACTGCCAAGGCGAGAAGGATCTGACCACATCACACCTGTGGCAAATACAACT
>LIAM01000165.1 GCA_001438925.1 Actinobacteria bacterium BACL15 MAG-120619-bin91
CGGACTCATTTCCACGATCACACGATCGGCAGGAAGAATACGAATGTAGTTCTTTCGCATCTTGCCGCTGATGTGAGCGAGGACTTTATGTCCATTAGTTAGCTCCACGCGAAACATTGCGTTAGGTAAAGCCTCAGCAACGGTGCCTTCCATTTCGATGGCGCCATCTTTTTTAGCCAAGCTGTACCTACATTTCTGTTTTAGCATGAAACAAGCGAACTCGTAGTTTAGGGCTCAGGCTCAAATAAGGGAAATCGGCCAGGTTGAACTACAGCCTTGTAATTCAAGGCTAGAGGTAGCCCTAGGACAGAAGGGGCGAGATCTCTACCCCAAGCCGCTCTAGCGCTTCTTTACCGCCATCAAAGGCTGTTAATACAAAGGGCTTTCCATCAGGCAGGATCGCATAGCTATGTTCAAAGTGAGAGCCGCGAGATTGATCAACTGACACTACGGTCCAATCATCGGCTAATACCATGGTGCGGGCTGATCCACGAGTAATCATTGGTTCAATCGCTAAGACAAGGCCAGAAACTATTTCTGGACCATTTCCGGCTTTACCAAAGTTGAGAACATGTGGCTCTTGATGCATCTCGGTACCGATGCCATGTCCACCGTACTCCTGCAAAATTCCATACTTACCTTGTGAGATTGTGTACTGCTCAATTGCATATCCAATATCAGAAACTCTTGCGCCATTCTTTCCAGCTGCAATTCCGCGCCACATTGATTCTTCGCAAACATCCATCATCTTTTGATCCTCTGGATCAACGCTTCCGATGCCAATAGAAAAAGCTGCATCTCCATGCCAGCCATCGATTATTGCGCCGCAATCTACTGATACGAGATCACCTTCATTGATGACGCGATCCCCCGGAATTCCATGCACAATCTCATCATTGATTGATACACAGATTGTAGCGGGAAATCCATGGTACCCCTTGAAGTTTGAGGTTGCTCCATTGCGTTTGATAACCGCTTCAGCGATTGTATCTAATGCACTAGTTGTCATACCTGGCTTAATTGCTTCACGGATAGCTTTATGAATTTGTGCTACAACTAAACCTGCACGACGCATCGTCTGCAACTGTTCAAGAGTTTTGATCTGAATTGCCATAGCTAGAAAATTACTGTGCGACGCGGCTTAGCGCTGAGATTGCACTAGCTGTTATATCTTCAACATTGCCTACAGCGCTGACAGAGATAAGTAATCCCTCATTGCGATAAAAGGTAATAATCGGTGCGGTCTGATCTGCATAAACCTCAAGACGTCGTTTGATGACATCCTCTTTATCATCGACACGCTTTTCAATCTCTGCACGGTGTAACAAACGGGCGATGATCTCGGCATCTGGTGCGGAAAACTCTAAGACCGCCTGAAGTGGGCTCTTCTTTTCTACAAGGATCGCTCTTAAAACCTCTGCCTGTGCAACGTTGCGTGGAAAGCCATCGAGAATAAAACCGTTGGCAACATCATCATGTGTTAAACGATCCCTGACCATCTCATTTGTAACTGAGTCTGGAACTAGCTCTCCACGATCCATAAAGGTTTGTGCTTGTTTTCCCAACTCTGTTCCAGACTTCAAGTTGGCGCGGAAGATATCGCCAGTTGAAATATGTGGAATAGAAAAGTGTGCAGCTAGGAATTGCGCTTGCGTTCCCTTGCCAGCACCTGGTGGACCTACCAGGACTAAACGCATTACTTAAGGAATCCCTCGTATGAACGTTGTTGTAGCTGAGATTCAATCTGCTTTGCAGTATCCAAACCAACGCCAACAACGATCAAGATTGCTGTTCCACCAAAAGGAAAGTTCTGTGTAGCTCCAAAGAGCACAAGCGCACCGATTGGAATTACTGCAACAAGTGCAAGGTACAAAGAGCCTGGAGCTGTGATGCGTGAAAGAACATACTGTAGGTACTCAGATGTTGGCCTTCCAGCACGGATACCTGGAACAAATCCACCATACTTCTTCATATTGTCTGCAACCTCATCTGGATTAAAGGTAATTGCAACGTAGAAGTATGTGAAGAAAATGATAAGAGCTGCATATGTTGCAACATAAATAATGTTGTCACCATTGACAAA
>LIAM01000166.1 GCA_001438925.1 Actinobacteria bacterium BACL15 MAG-120619-bin91
GCATCAGACCAATCACGCGCATCGATCTCATGTCCCAAATGCAGATTGGCATCGATAGTGTCCATGCCCGCATCTTGTAGTTGATACGCCTTGATCTTTTCAGTCAACCCAATTCCGCGACCTTCATGATCGCGCAGATAGATGATGTATCCATGGCCATGGCTTTGAATAAGTGAGATAGATTTTTCTAACTGCTCGCCGCAGTCGCAGCGTTGTGAATGAACAACATCGCCGGTAAAGCACTCGCTATGAATTCGAATCATCGGAGCCTTGCCAGCATCACCAAATGCAATGACAGCGTGTTCACGTTGACGAAGTCCGGGATATGTTGCAATCGACCATAAGCCGGTGCGCAACGGCAGCTGTGCCCATGCAAACTCAAATGAGGATTGAGCAGTTGGTGGTGGTGCCGCTATGCCCTTGAGCTCTTCAACAGAGATCATCGGGATTGAGTGTTGCTGGGCAAAGGCGGTAAGTGATGCACCGCGTGCCATTGATCCATCTTCATTAACGATTTCAGATAACAAGCACACAGGTTGCGCGCCCACTAAGTGTGACAGCGCAACGCCTGCTTCGGTGTGACCACCACGGGCTTGTAATCCCCCAGCATCTGCAATCAAAGGAAAGATATGTCCTGGGCGAATGAAATCTGCATGAGTGACTGCCGTGTCAGCTAATGCCCGTACCGTGTTTGAACGCTCTGTCGCGCTGACACCAGTGGTTAGTCCCACCTTGTAATCAACGCTGACAGTAAATGCGGTCTTCTTCGAATCCTGGTTCTCTTCAACCATCAACGGAAGTCGGAATGTGCGAGCCCGCTCTGCAGTCATCGCAACACACAAGATTCCAGTTGTGTGGCGAACCATAAATGCAACCTTTTCAGGTGTGGCCTTTTCCGCCAGCACCATCAGATCACCTTCATCCTCCCGATTGGCATCATCGGTAACAATGATCAGATCCCCATTTTTGTATGCATCTAGCACCTTTTGCAGGTTACTCATTTTTTCTCACCCCTGGCTAATAGTCGCTCTACATACTTAGCCAGCACATCAACCTCGATGTTGATTAAATCGCCCGACTTTTTAGTAGACAAATTGGTGCGCTCCAAAGTTTCTGGGATCAACCACACAGTTACTACATTATTTGAATCGTTGATTTCGCCCACTGTTAAGGAAACCCCATCGAGACAGATTGAGCCTTGGTTCACAATGTATTTCGCTAGCTTTTCAGGCACGGTGATATCTAACTGTGTCCACTTTTCTCCGGGGGTTATTGCAACAACTGTTGCAACCCCATCGACATGGCCCTGCACCAAATGCCCACCCATGCGGGTATTGAGCAGCGCTGCTAATTCAAGGTTGACCGCACCGCCCACCGCTGTTTGTGACAGTGATGTAACCGCCAAGGTTTGAACCATCACATCTGCGGTAAAGGTATCGCCACTTATTGATGTTGCAGTTAAGCAGACCCCATTGATAGCAACTGAATCTCCCAGAGCGATCTGTGAAATCAGCGAAGGGGCTGCGATTGTAAATACGGCAGAGCTTTCGCCCTTGTCGATTGCGGTAATTTTTCCTAGCTCTGCAATAAGTCCGGTAAACATCACTCACCATTTCTTATGCGGTAGACCGATTTAACATCGCCATCAAAAAGCTGTGTGCCCAAATGATCCATACGCATCTGGTCTGTAATCGTTGTTGGGTATTCAAAGGCGAAGAAGTGCTTGCCCGTGCCCAGAAGCGCTGGTGCTTGGTAGATGATTAACTCATCCAGCAAGCAGCCATCTAACATCGCACTGCCAAGGGTTGGCCCTGCTTCTACAAAGACATGATTGACGCCTAGTTCATTGAGTTTTTCAACCAAAACATCTAGATCCTTAGATGTAACAACCACGGTTTGCGCTGCATCATCAAAAACCTGCGCATCCTGTGGCAGCTCTTGCTCGCCGCACACAACACGGATTGGGTTGTGGGCGTAGCCAGCAAAATCTCCACGTGGAACTAAGTGTGGGTTATCTGCAATAACGGTGTTTGTGCCAACCAAAATCGCATCTGCCTGACGGCG
>LIAM01000167.1 GCA_001438925.1 Actinobacteria bacterium BACL15 MAG-120619-bin91
GCGATCCTTTGAATATGACTTTTGTTCTCCGCGAGATTGCATGGCACCTAATGAACCCATGCCGCGATAGGCCTTGTACTTAACGCCATTGATCTCTACTAACTCACCAGGAGACTCTTCACATCCTGCAAGTAGCGAACCCAACATCACTGAACTAGCACCTGCGACTAAGGCCTTAACGATGTCACCTGAATACTGCAGACCACCATCTGCGATCAATGGGATACCTGCTTTGTTGCACGCCTTTGATGCTTCCAAAATTGCGGTGACTTGTGGAACTCCAACACCTGCAACAACACGGGTTGTACAGATTGATCCTGGACCAACACCAACCTTTACCGCATCTGCACCAGCGTTAATTAGAGCTTGAGCACCCGCACGTGTTGCAACATTGCCACCAATGACTTCTGTTGTTGGAGAAAACTTCTTAATTCGAGCAATCGCATCTAGTACTGCGCGATGATGACCATGGGCGGTATCGACAACAACAACATCTACACCTGCTTCGATTAAAGCTTGTGCGCGAGCAAAACCATCATCACCAACACCAACAGCAGCACCTGCTAAACCAACATTTTTAACAAGTTTGACATGTGTTACCTGGGCATCGATTGGAAGGTTGCGGTGAATGATTCCAATGCCGCCAGCCTTTGCCATTGCGATCGCCATCTCTGACTCTGTAACCGTGTCCATCGCCGAAGAAACCAGCGGAACTGCAATAGAAATGTTTCGTGTCAGCTGAGTAGCTGTGCTGACCTCAGATGGAACTACATCAGAAGCATCTGGAAGAAGTAGGACATCGTCGTAAGTCAGTCCAAGCATCGCGACCTTGTCTGTATCGCTCATCTGGCCTCCCCGATCATTGAAGGCCCAAGTCTATCGGGGCTTTAGAAGCCGACCGCACTCTCGATCTCACTGCAGGCCAGGCTCAAATCATGGACAAAGGTGACCTCTGCGCCATCTTTGAGGCTCCATCCAGGGCCACCCAAGATGACGCGGGGTGCGGGACGGATCGCTGGGATTTCACGGAAGAACTTTTCATCACCATTGTGTTTTAACTGCGCCCACAAGAAGATCGCCGGTGGCGCAGATCGTCGGACCATCGCATCAATCGCTTCTAATGGAGTTCTGGCACCGAGGAAGAAACTTTCAATTCCTCTTTCGGCAAGTGCTGCCGCCAATGCATGCAGAGCTAAACAGTGCACCTCTTCACCAACTGCAGCCAGCAATACTGGTTGTGCATTCTTTGGCTTCTTAATCTCTGGAACACCCTCGCGCATAATGCGCTTTAGTAGCTCTGAAAGCATGTGCTCTACTTCAATTCCGGCCCCTGTGCGCTCCCACTCATCGCCAACGATTACTAGTAGCGGGACGATGACCTCAGTCCAGGAAGCGATGACACCATTGTCAGCTATATCTTTTCGGATAACAGTTTCGATAAAGCTCTTATCAAGAATCTTTGCCGCCCGATGGATTGAATCAACTAGCTCTTGCCTGTTTTCAAAGTTATCAACTAATTGTGCAATCTTCACCGCACCTTTATGGGCCCTGGCTTGTTCAGCCGCTTCACAGGGTGCAACACCCGTTGAGATCAGGCGACGCATCAAGGTCAACCGTGCAAGATCTGCTGGACAGTAGCGACGGTGAGAGCCCGCCTCATGGCTGGATGGGCCAAGGCCGTAGCGCCGATCCCAGGTGCGAAGGGTTGCTGGGGCCACGCCGATGCGTCTGGCGACCGCTGCGACGGTCAGTAGCTCCTCTTCCATAGGCGTAATACTGGCGTGAAGTGGCCTATCTCACCACCTGAAAACGCCATTTGAACAACCTTTGGAGCGAAGGTACTTGAACAACCTATGAAACGGTTGTACATTAGCGCCATGGCCGAAATATCACGCTTACCCCGCCCCGTTGCAGATGAATGGGAGTGGCAGTACCAAGGTTCATGCCGCGAACTTCCTTCTGAGATGTTTTTTCATCCAGATGGAGAGCGCGGACCTCGTCGCC
>LIAM01000168.1 GCA_001438925.1 Actinobacteria bacterium BACL15 MAG-120619-bin91
GTCGACGAGGTCCGCGCTCTCCATCTGGATGAAAAAACATCTCTGAAGGAAGTTCGCGGCATGAACCTTGGTACTGCCACTCCCATTCATCTGCAACGGGGCGGGGTAAGCGTGATATTTCGGCCATGGCGCTAATGTACAACCGTTTCATAGGTTGTTCAAGTACCTTCGCTCCAAAGGTTGTTCAAATAGCGTTTTCAGGTGGTGAGATAGGCCACTTCACGCCAGTATTACGCCTATGGAAGAGGAGCTACTGACCGTCGCAGCGGTCGCCAGACGCATCGGCGTGGCCCCAGCAACCCTTCGCACCTGGGATCGGCGCTACGGCCTTGGCCCATCCAGCCATGAGGCGGGCTCTCACCGTCGCTACTGTCCAGCAGATCTTGCTCGGTTGACCTTAATGCGTCGCCTGATCTCAACGGGTGTTGCACCCTGTGAAGCGGCTGAACAAGCCAGGGCCCATAAAGGTGCGGTGAAGATTGCACAGTTAGTTGATAACTTTGAAAACAGGCAAGAGCTAGTTGATTCAATCCATCGGGCGGCAAAGATTCTTGATAAGAGCTTTATCGAAACTGTTATTCGAAAAGATATAGCTGACAATGGTGTTATCGCCTCCTGGACTGAGGTCATCGTCCCGCTACTAGTAATCGTTGGCGATGAGTGGGAGCGCACAGGGGCCGGAATTGAAGTAGAGCACATGCTTTCAGAGCTACTAAAGCGCATCATGCGCGAGGGTGTTCCAGAGATTAAGAAGCCAAAGAATGCACAACCAGTATTGCTGGCTGCAGTTGGTGAAGAGGTGCACTGTTTAGCTCTGCATGCATTGGCGGCAGCACTTGCCGAAAGAGGAATTGAAAGTTTCTTCCTCGGTGCCAGAACTCCATTAGAAGCGATTGATGCGATGGTCCGACGATCTGCGCCACCGGCGATCTTCTTGTGGGCGCAGTTAAAACACAATGGTGATGAAAAGTTCTTCCGTGAAATCCCAGCGATCCGTCCCGCACCCCGCGTCATCTTGGGTGGCCCTGGATGGAGCCTCAAAGATGGCGCAGAGGTCACCTTTGTCCATGATTTGAGCCTGGCCTGCAGTGAGATCGAGAGTGCGGTCGGCTTCTAAAGCCCCGATAGACTTGGGCCTTCAATGATCGGGGAGGCCAGATGAGCGATACAGACAAGGTCGCAATGCTTGGCCTGACCTACGATGATGTTCTTCTACTTCCAGATGCATCTGATGTGGTGCCATCTGAGGTCAGCACAGCTACACAGCTGACACGAAATATCTCAATTGCAGTGCCGCTGGTTTCTTCGGCGATGGACACGGTTACAGAGTCAGAGATGGCGATCGCAATGGCAAAGGCTGGCGGCATTGGAATCATTCACCGCAACCTTCCAATCGATGCCCAGGTAACACATGTCAAACTTGTTAAAAATGTTGGTTTAGCAGGTGCTGCCGTTGGTGTTGGTGATGATGGCTTTGCTCGCGCACAAGCTTTAATCGAAGCAGGTGTAGATGTTGTTGTTGTCGATACCGCCCATGGTCATCATCGCGCAGTACTAGATGCGATTGCTCGAATTAAGAAGTTTTCTCCAACAACAGAAGTCATTGGTGGCAATGTTGCAACACGTGCGGGTGCTCAAGCTCTAATTAACGCTGGTGCAGATGCGGTAAAGGTTGGTGTTGGTCCAGGATCAATCTGTACAACCCGTGTTGTTGCAGGTGTTGGAGTTCCACAAGTCACCGCAATTTTGGAAGCATCAAAGGCGTGCAACAAAGCAGGTATCCCATTGATCGCAGATGGTGGTCTGCAGTATTCAGGTGACATCGTTAAGGCCTTAGTCGCAGGTGCTAGTTCAGTGATGTTGGGTTCGCTACTTGCAGGATGTGAAGAGTCTCCTGGTGAGTTAGTAGAGATCAATGGCGTTAAGTACAAGGCCTATCGCGGCATGGGTTCATTAGGTGCCATGCAATCTCGCGGAGAACAAAAGTCATATTCAAAGGATCGA
>LIAM01000169.1 GCA_001438925.1 Actinobacteria bacterium BACL15 MAG-120619-bin91
AAGTTCTATTGACCCCGAAAGAGGTTGCACAACGTTTCCATGTAAATCCCAAGACGGTTACACGCTGGGCAAAGGCGGGAAAGTTAACTGCGATCCGCACATTAGGTGGGCATCGTCGTTATCGCGAATCAGAAGTTCTTGAGAGATTACGCGAGTACAAAGAGCAACCCCACATATGAGTCTTTCACCTCTGAATCAGTCAGTTAGAGATGAATCCAAATATTCCAAGGTCACAGCCATCTGGGTTTCTGGTGTTTTACTTTTTACATTGTCAACTCCAGTGGCTGTATCTGCCTCTCCCGTTAAAGCTGGAGCGGTGTGCACAAAAGCCAACCAAAAGGTAGTTAAAGCAGGAAAGAGTTTTATCTGTAAGAAAAGTGGAAAAAGACTTCTTTGGCAGATTCAAAAGATTAAAAAGATAAGTCCACCAGTTGCAACACCGACACCAGTTGCAACACCGACACCGGTTGCAACACCGACACCGGTTGCAACACCGACACCAGTTGCCAAGTTATTTGAGTCAGTGCCACCAAATCTAGAAACTCCGATTACTTGGAGTACGGTTGTGGATCGTCGCTCCGAGTCTGCGGCCATTGTCTATGCAGATGTTCAGGCTACAGTGAGGCGGAATAAATCCCTTCCAAATATTGATATCCCTTATCGGGTTTACAAAGGGCCTAATCAAAATAACTCACACTATGCAGATTTGGATGGCTGGCTGGGTGACCTTTTTTCATTTTATGCCAGGGCGGTAAAACCAGATAGCTACATATTTTTGGCCTTTCCATATCAAGATTTAGAATGGGCAGTTAGTCAATTGTCTAAACCAGAGATAAATCACCCAGGTTATGAAATTATTGTGCGCAATGCCAATAAATCTGTAAATCAAGGTTTCCGCCAGAATGCAGTTCCAAATATGCTAACTGGTCGATTCGATGGAATTTGGTTGCTTCCGGCAAATTTGTCTGGAACAAATGATTTGCCAACTCGACAGTTGCATGAGGAAAGTACGGTGAATCACGAGTATGCCCATCAAGTTCAACAAGCCCAGTGGAAGGATGAGAATCTCAATGGTCCTAATCTGGGAATGGGAAGGGATGCCCCATGCTTCCTAGTGGAGGGACTTGCTACGATCCCTGAACTGGCTCTGGTAATTGATGACTCTGATGGATTTAAGAGAAATTTAAAGGGCAGAATTCGAGGTGCGTATACCTCTGATCCAAATACACGAGATGAATTGGGGAATTTCACTGGTTACGCACCTCTGACTGAACCAATTACCTACGATTTCTCCCTCTCTTACTTAGATAATTCCTTTAAGCCATACTGCAATAGTGGCTTGCAGTATGGACTTTCATATTCGCTGGGGTATTTAGCTACTGAAGCATTGGCGGTTATCGGTGGAGTTGAATCTCCAATGGCGCTATTTACTTTGATGGGGAAAAACAATCTAACTTGGAATCAGGCATTTGAGTACATATATGGAATTTCCTGGAGTGAAGCTCGCCCTATTCTGGCGAACTATATTTATCTACAGGCAAAGGATTACCGCTCCTAAAGGAATGGGCTTGGTGAAGTTAGTATTCGCTAAGACCAGAGGTTAGAGTTTGGTTCTCTCTTGAATTTTGATTAAGCCCCAAGGAGGCGTGGCTACAGAATGCCCTCAGATTTACTTAATTTGTTATTGTGCAGTATCTTTAATGTATGGCTGACAACAATGATGATATGAAGGCAAAGATGCTTGCCGCCCTTGAAGCTAAGAAAAATAAGCCAGGCGCTCCAGGTACGCAAAACCATTCTGAAACGGGATCAAAGATTCGTGGCGGACAACGCAGCGGCGGTGCACCACAGGTACAGCGCAAAGCTGGTCCATCAGGATCTGGATCTGCTGGCTAGCTCTTTTCTACAACCAGACCGCGACGTTTTAAGAGTGGTTCGATCTTTGAATCACGCCCGCGGAAGTTACGGAACATCTGCATTGAATCAATTGATCCACCACGG
>LIAM01000170.1 GCA_001438925.1 Actinobacteria bacterium BACL15 MAG-120619-bin91
CCTTTTCCAGGAACATTGGATCCAAGCGCAAAGCCTCAGATAACAAGGTTTCAAAGGGAACAAAGAGCACAACAAAATCAGGTGAACCCTGTGATTTGTGATACCCACGCTTTGCCAGCGACTCAACATGCTTCATCAAATCCTTGGTGTGTAGCTGCAGATACTCATCACGTTGTGATTGATCCTCGGTACCAAAGGCTTCAAGGAAACGTTCAAAGGGAAACTTGGAGTCGATAAACAAAAGCGATCCACCTGGCATGGAAACGGTGATATCTGGAATTCCAGATGAATCAGAGTCTGTGGTCGATCGTTGCGCGGTGTACTCATGTCCTTCACGAAGACCAGCACCTTGTAGCAGTAGCTCTAACTGCGCCTCGCCAAACTTGCCGCGGCTCTGCGAGTTAGATAAAGCACCGGCGATCTTCTTAGTTTCATCAAAGATGGATTCAGATGCACGACGCATTTCCAGAATAGTTGTATTGAGCTTTGCCTCAGCCTCGGTACGGATGCGGTTGGCCTCGTTGGATTGAGTACTTAACTGTGCAACCGATTCCTTAACCGCCAATAGTTCAGCATTTAATGTGATCGCACTTTCAGTCTTTGCTCGCTCTGCTGCAAGTTGAGCCTTGTAATCATCGAGCAGGGCTTGATTACCCACTGAATCCTTTGATTTAAGGGCTGACAACAGGTATCCGATCGCAGATCCTGCGAAAAGTCCTATTAATAGGGTCACTACATATGCGGGCATGGGCCTATCGTGGCAGGGAGCACCGACAATCCCGCGTAGGCTTACCCCAGTGAGCCTCTCTATCGGAATCGTCGGACTGCCCAACGTCGGAAAGTCGACCCTTTTTAATGCTCTGACTAAGAACAATGTTTTGGCCGCCAACTACCCCTTTGCAACCATAGAGCCCAATGTGGGAATGGTGGGAGTACCAGATGAGCGTTTAGCCAAGCTAGCCACAATCTTCTCATCAGAGAAGATTCTGCCAGCGGTTGTCTCCTTCGTAGATATCGCCGGAATCGTAAAAGGCGCATCTGAGGGTGCTGGCCTTGGCAATAAGTTCCTGACAAATATTCGTGATACCGATGCGATCTGTCAGGTCATCCGTGTTTTCAATGATGGCGATGTTGTCCACGTCGATGGTCGAGTCGATCCAGCTTCAGATATGGAAACTATCAACACTGAATTAGCGCTCGCAGATTTACAAACTATTGAAAAGGCGATTCCTCGTCTTGAAAAGGAAGCCCGAGTTGCAAAGGAAAAGGCACCGATTCTTGAAGCGGTAAAGGCTGCTAATGAATGGTTGCAATCTGGAAAGCCGCTATCACAGAGTTCAATTGATCGCGAACTACTGGCTGAACTTCATTTGTTAACTGCAAAACCATTTTTATATGTATTTAACGTTGATGCCGCTGAATTAAACGATCAAGCGCTTAAAGACAAGTTGCAGGCGCTCGTAACGCCGGCAGAGGCGATCTTCTTGGATGCAAAGACAGAGGCAGAGCTCGCAGAACTCAGTGATGAGGATGCATTGGAATTGTTGCAATCAATTGGTTTGAAAGAACCAGGTCTTGCAACCTTGGCACGTGTTGGCTTCAATACCTTGGGATTGCAGACATATTTAACTGCAGGTCCAAAGGAAGCCCGCGCGTGGACGATTCACAAAGGTGACACCGCACCCATGGCCGCTGGTGTTATTCATACAGATTTCCAAAAGGGATTTATTAAGGCTGAAATCGTCAGCTTTGAAGATCTCATTGCCGCAGGATCGATGTCCGAAGCCAAAGCTAAGGGCAAGGTTCGTATGGAAGGCAAGGAATATGTAATGGCCGATGGAGATGTAGTGGAGTTCCGATTCAATGTCTAAGAAGCAAGCACACTTAAAAGATCTACCTGAAAAGAAGCGCGAAAATCTGCGTAACGTAGCGATCATTGCCCACGTTGACCACGGAAAGACAACACTGGTTGATGCCATGTTGTGGCAATCCGGCGC
>LIAM01000171.1 GCA_001438925.1 Actinobacteria bacterium BACL15 MAG-120619-bin91
GTTGGTGTTGGTGTTGGTGTTGGTGTTGGTGTTGGTGTTGGTGTTGGTGTTGGTGTTGGTGTTGGTGTTGGTGTTGGTGTTGGTGTTGGTGTTGCACTAACTGTCGGTGCCACATATGGCCCCCGCACAACCTCCCCTGGAATCTCCTTCTCGCCCACCGCAAGGGTGATCTCAGATTTTGCACGAGCGGTGATGACAAAGTTATAGATACCAGCCTTTGCTACCGCATTGTTGCGAGCAAGGTACAAGTAATTAGTTCCACCATATGGCTCATAAAACTTTGTCCGCTCATTGATCTTCATTGTTAATTTAAATCCACCAGGACCGGTAATAACAACGGTAGGTAGTTTCTTACTCTTCAAAGTATTTTCAGGCTTCTTATCAACAATTAAGTACTGCACCGCAAGAGCATCCCCTTCTTGCAACTGTGCACGAAAAGCTTTTTTCTCCCCCTTCTTGGTGAAGGCGGCACGGACTGCAAATGAAACCGTCCCATCAACTAAAAGTGGACCCTTCGCAGCTGTTGTATCTGATTTAAGAAGTATTACTGGTTGATGGGCAACGGCAAGACCTGAGCCCATCACCACAAGAGCAACTACCAGCGCCAGTAACCTCTTCATGGGAAAACGGTACAAGGGCAGACCGATATCTGCTGGTTGAATCTATTAATCCACTGCCAACACTCAGAAATCAGAGTCACTCTCTGACCTGGAGGGTTTCAAAGGGATTAGTTAATCTTCACCTATGAGAAAAGGGTTACTGACGGCAACCGCGGTACTAGTTGCAACAATCTTTCCTGCAACCACATCTGCGGCAGAGCTACCAGAAATAAAACTGAGTATCCAAAGCATCGACACACCAACCGCCCAAGTGCAAGGCTCTAACGGTGAGCGCGGCGCAGCGATCGCGCGACTTGCAGATGGTCGCTTGCTGCTAGGCGGTGGATCAACTGGATTTACCCTTTTTCTCTACGATCTTACAAACCAACAACAAATCACCATTGGCCGCGCAGCCGCTGCATCGGAACGCATCAATGACAGCCGCTTTGCAATCACCGATATCTCGGTACTGACCCAAACCGCAGAGACTGCACAACTATTAATCTCCTACCCCCGCTTCAACAGCGAAGGCAGATGTGTAACAGTTGTTGTGTACTCATACCGAGCTAACTTTGGCGCTCAACCCTCGCTCAAGCGCGGCAAGATGTGGTTCCAATCCAAGCCATGTGTTGCCATTAGCGCTGTCCAACATGCAGCTGGCCGGATGGAGCTCATCGATGCAAAGAGCGCATACCTAACCATCGGAGATCTGGGTTATCCCGAAATCGGCGACAAAACCAAACGCGGAACACTAGGCACCGTCATGAAGATCAGTGCTAAGAAGGTCACACAGATTTCATCTGGTCACAGAAATGCACAAGGCATTCTTCTTATCGGTAAAGATCTCTACACCTCTGAACACGGTCCACGTGGTGGTGATGAACTCAATCTAATTCAACAAGGAATCGATTACGGCTGGCCCACAGTTACCTACGGTGAGCGTTACAGCCCCGGAGATTATGTCTCGCCTACTAACCCTGAAAGCCACAATGGATTTAGAAAACCACTGACCTATTGGGTTCCATCCGTTGCACCCACCGAACTGATACAACTACCCGCAGCATCTGCTTGGGGACAATGGTCATCATCGATTGTTATGGGCACTTTGCGTGAAGAGTCTTTAATCTTTATTCAGATGAACAACAAGCGCGTCGTTGGTCAAATGCAAACCGTTAACGTTTATGAGCGCATCCGCGATCTTGATGTAACCAAGGATGGCTCAATCATCGCCACCACAGATAGCGGTAAACTGCTGGTCATCAACCCACTAAGTTAGATTTTCGCCCCAAGCGAGAATTAAAAGTGGCCCTGCGCAAAAGTTACGCAGAGCCACCAAGGTTGTGCCCCCGACAGGATTTGAACCTGCAACCTCTACCCTGCGATGGG
>LIAM01000172.1 GCA_001438925.1 Actinobacteria bacterium BACL15 MAG-120619-bin91
ACGTTCCTGGATAATCGATTCAGAGGGCGAGATTGTTCGTCCAGGTGCATCGGAGGTTGGTTTCTGGCGTGTTAAGCCCAACAATGTGCTTGAAGTATTGATTTCACACAGCTCCGGAATTACCGAAGGTTGGGTTGGAACCTTTGATGGCCCAAAGATTCAATTGGTTTTAGATCAAGGCTACTCAGCACCATCGGCAAAGATTGTTACAGCTGGTGTGCGTTTGTATGGCTTAGTTGCGGGCGAACTTTTCTACGCATATGACATGGCGGCAGAAGGACAAGAGTTACAGGCTCATATTTGGTCATCGCTAGAGCGTCAGTCTGAATAAATGTTAGGTGAGGTTTTAGCTGAGGTCACACGCAGCGGGGTAGTTGAATCTGTTCACGCAGGTCATCTGGTTTTACTCAACGCCGACGGTTCTATTTTGTTTCAAAAGGGTGATCCAACCCTAGATATTTACTCACGTTCATCTCTGAAATCAATACAGGCATCGGCGATGGTGCGCGCCGGATTAGATATTGAGCCACGTCTGTTAGCGCTGGTGTGTGCATCCCATGCAGGAACACCGATGCATCAACAAGGTGCACAAGCGATTTTGGCAAAGGCTGGCCTTGATGAGTACTCATTGCAATGTGTACTAGATCGTCCATTGGATGAAGAGCTGCGACGCACTGCAGACCCAACGCGATTGGCGATGAACTGCAGCGGAAAGCATGCAGGAATGTTGGCAACTTGTGTTGTCAACGACTGGCCCACTGATTCATATTTTGAGCCCCAACATCCTTTGCAGCTAGCAATCAAAGCAGAGGTTGAAACAATGAGCGGTGAAAAGGTAGTTGTTACCAGTGTTGATGGCTGTGGTGCACCATTATTTCTCTTTTCATTGTTAGGACTTGCTCGCGCAGTCCGCAACTTAACAATTAGCGCAGATCCTGTTCATCAATCCGTTGCCCAAGCTTGTCGTGATTTTCCTGAGATGGTTTCTGGTCCAGGTCGAATTGCAACACGAATGATGCAAAATATTCCAGGGCTGTTTATGAAGGATGGGGCAGAGGCGGTCAATGTTGCATCTTTGCCTGATGGTCGAACATTGGCGATCAAGATCAGCGATGGCAATCAACGTGCAATGGCTGCAGTAACAGCTGCTGCTCTTGAAAAGTTTGGTGTTGATGCGAAGGAAGTGCCCGCAAATACACTGGGCGGTGGGCTTCCAGTCGGCAGTATTCGCGCAACGCTCTAAGTACGCGTACCCTTAAAGCCTATGAATGGCCGCATTGCAACTGTAATGGTGCATACCTCGCCCCTGGATCAACCAGGTATTGGCGATGCTGGTGGCATGAATATTTATGTTGTCGAATCTGCCCAACGTATGGCGGCAATGGGCGTTAGCGTAGATATCTTCACACGCAGAACAGATCCAGCTGCACCCGAGATCGTTGAAATTTCTCCGGGGGTGCGGGTCCGCCACTTTGATTGCGGTCACGGAACCTTAACCAAGGAGCAGTTGCCGATCCATATTTCAGGGTTGTCCCAAGAGTTTTCTAGAATTATGCGTACTGAAAATTACGATGTCATTCACTCCCATTACTGGTTATCGGGCAAGGTTGCGATGCCGGCGGCAAAGGAGCTAGATATTCCTTTGGTGCACACCATGCACACCATGGCACGTGTAAAGAATTTAAATTTGGCTGAAGGTGAAAGCCCAGAGCCGATGATTCGGGTACAAGGTGAAACACAGGTTGTTGCAGCCGCTAGTGCATTGATTGCAAATACAGATGCTGAAGCTGCAAGCCTGGTCTCTTTGTACGATGCCTGCCCAGATACCGTTCATGTAGTCAGCCCTGGCGTTGATCTCTTTACCTTTACACCAGGTGAAGGTCGTGGTGCATCGCGCGATCTCATCGGCTTGCCACATGATGGGCTAGTTGTTTCATTTGTTGGCCGT
>LIAM01000173.1 GCA_001438925.1 Actinobacteria bacterium BACL15 MAG-120619-bin91
GCGGCCAACAAATGAAACAACTAGCCCATCATGTGGCAAGCCGATGAGATCGCGCGATGCACCACGACCTTCACCTGGTGTAAAGGTAAAGAGATCAACGCCAGGGCTGACTACATGAACGGTATCTGGGCAGGCATCGTACAAAGAGACCAGGCTTGCAGCTTCAGCATCTGTATTTGCAATCAAGGCGTTAGCGGCTGCAACAACCTGTGTTTCACCTTGTACCCGAATCATCGGCTCTGGGCTTTCACCTTCAGCCAAATTTAAATTCTTTACACGTGCCATGGTGTGCATGGTGTGCACCAAAGGAATATCTAGCTCCTTTGCCGCCGGCATCGCAACCTTGCCCGATAACCAGTAATGGGAGTGAATGACATCGTAATTTTCAGTACGCATAATTCTAGAAAACTCTTGGGACAACCCTGAAATATGGATCGGCAACTGCTCCTTGGTTAAGGTTCCGTGACCGCAATCAAAGTGGCGGACCCGCACCCCCGGAGAAATTTCAACGATCTCGGGTGCAGCTGGATCTGTTCTGCGTGTGAAGATATCTACGCTAACGCCCATTGCCGCCATACGTTGGGCAGATTCGACAACATAAATATTCATGCCACCAGCATCGCCAATACCTGGTTGATCCAGGGGCGAGGTATGCACCATTACAGTTGCAATGCGGCCATTCATAGGCTTTAAGGGTACGCGTACTTAGAGCGTTGCGCGAATACTGCCGACTGGAAGCCCACCGCCCAGTGTATTTGCGGGTACTTCCTTCGCATCAACACCAAACTTTTCAAGAGCAGCAGCTGTTACTGCAGCCATTGCACGTTGATTGCCATCGCTGATCTTGATCGCCAATGTTCGACCATCGGGCAAAGATGCAACATTGACCGCCTCTGCCCCATCCTTCATAAACAGCCCTGGAACATTTTGCATCATTCGTGTTGCAATTCGACCTGGACCAGAAACCATTTCAGGAAAATCACGACATGCTTGTGCAACAGATTGATGAACAGGATCTGCGCTAATTGTTAAGTTGCGGACTGCGCGAGCAAGTCCTAACAATGAAAAGAGAAATAATGGTGCACCACAGCCATCAACACTGGTAACAACTACCTTTTCACCACTCATTGTTTCAACCTCAGCTTTGATCGCTACCTGCAAAGGATGCTCAGGCTCTAAATATGAATCGGTAGGCCAGCCGTTGACAACGCAGGTTGCCAGCATTCCTGCATGCTTTCCGCTGCAGTTCATCACTAATCGCGTTGGATCTGCGGTACGTCGAAGCTCTTCATCTAATGGACGATCAAGGATGCATTGCAATGAATACTCATCAAGACCCACCTTTGCCAAAATCGCTTGTGCACCTTGTTGATGCATCGGTGTTCCCGCATGGGATGCACACACCAGCGCTAACAGACGTGGCTCAATATCTAATCCGGCGCGCACCATCGCCGATGCCTGTATTGATTTCAGAGATGAACGTGAGTAAATATCTAGGGTTGGATCACCCTTTTGAAACAAAATCGAACCGTCGGCGTTGAGTAAAACCAGATGACCTGCGTGAACAGATTCAACTACCCCGCTGCGTGTGACCTCAGCTAAAACCTCACCTAACATTTATTCAGACTGACGCTCTAGCGATGACCAAATATGAGCCTGTAACTCTTGTCCTTCTGCCGCCATGTCATATGCGTAGAAAAGTTCGCCCGCAACTAAGCCATACAAACGCACACCAGCTGTAACAATCTTTGCCGATGGTGCTGAGTAGCCTTGATCTAAAACCAATTGAATCTTTGGGCCATCAAAGGTTCCAACCCAACCTTCGGTAATTCCGGAGCTGTGTGAAATCAATACTTCAAGCACATTGTTGGGCTTAACACGCCAGAAACCAACCTCCGATGCACCTGGACGAACAATCTCGCCCTCTGCATCGATTATCCAGGAACGG
>LIAM01000174.1 GCA_001438925.1 Actinobacteria bacterium BACL15 MAG-120619-bin91
CCTCAAAGACAACCATCGATGCAACAACCGACGTTCCCGAAATATTGGAGATATCAAAGCATTCGATTCGAAGCGGAGTGCGACCAAGGTTGAGATGCTCCTCAATCTCAGTTAACGCCTTACCGCTCACCGCTGCATCTGTTGCTCGCTTGCTCAGGTATTGAATCAGTGAGTACTGAGCATTTCGTTTTACGGTATCTAACAGCTCGACTTTTTCACCACGTTGAGGAACTTTGATTTCAACCTTCGTAGAACCAATACCGCCCAACCATTGCTCTAACTGATCCTTGTCTGCGGGATCTGCGTTGATATAAATATTACGCGGGACAGCAATCGCACCTGTTCCGTAGATTGAGTACAGCAGCGCCGTTAACTCATCCTGACCTTCGAGCACCATCTCTTGATCCACAATCCAAGAGCGCGAACCCTTCACCGAACCACGCTGCATTGAAAAGATAGAGCCAGCTGCATGAAAACCATCGTGGTAAATAGAGATGAAATCTCCATCTAGATCATCGGAGAAGTTTCCTTCAGTAGATTTCTGAGCTTTCTCAAAGGACTCAATCTGATCTCTCAACCGTGCAGCACGCTCAAACTCCTCATTAGCAGCGGCTGTATTCATCTCTTCATGCAGTTTGGGCAGGATGTTCTCCATCCCCGACTCCATAAACTCATTTAGCCGTTCAGCTAACTTCTTATGGTCCTCTTTCGAGATCCAATCAACACAAGGAGCGGCACACTTACCGATATCTCCTAGCAAGCATTGACGCTTACTACGTTGGGCACGAGTGAAGTTTGCCGAGGAGCATGATCTGACAGGAAATACCTTCAGCAATACTTCAAAGGTGTTTCTAAGCGCCCAGGCATTTGTATACGGACCAAAGTACTTCAGCCCGGACGCTTATCTTTTCGAGTAATGAAGATCATCGGATACTCATCATTGAGCGACAGAGCTAAATACGGATAAGACTTGTCATCCTTGAACTGCACGTTGTACTTAGGTTGATACTGCTTAATCCAACTAAACTCCAGGGCAAGTGCTTCAAGCTCGGTACTGACAATCGTCCAATCAACACGAACCGCTTCATGGACCATGCGATGAGTCTTAGTTGCAAGGTTTGCTTGAAAGTAATTACTCAAACGATTTTTAAGATTCTTCGCCTTGCCAACGTAAATCACCTTGTCTTGCTTGTTGTAAAAACGGTAAACCCCAGGATGTTCCGGAATATTGGTCGGCCGATAACTTTGAGGATCTGCCATGAGGCTACTTTTTCGCTGGGGCTTTTCTATTTGATTTTAAGATCTCACCCAAGAACTGACCGGTGTAACTCTCCTTCACCGCAGCAACCGTCTCGGGGGTTCCTTCCGCAACTACTAATCCCCCACGGAAACCACCTTCAGGTCCCATGTCGATAACCCAGTCAGAACATTTGATGACATCAAGATTGTGTTCAATCACAACGACTGTGTTCCCTGTATCCACCAAACGGTTGAGAACGGTTAACAACTTATTGACATCTTCAAAGTGCAGACCAGTTGTTGGCTCATCTAAAACATAAATGGTGCGACCAGTTGAACGACGCTGTAGCTCAGTTGCAAGTTTTACGCGTTGAGCTTCGCCGCCTGACAAGGTGGGAGCTGATTGTCCAAGGCGTACATATCCCAACCCCACATCATTTAAGGTCTTTAAGTAGCGTGCGATCGCTGGAACAGATTCAAAGAAGCCATGCGCCTCTTCGATCGGCATATTCAAAACTTCAGCAATGGTCTTGCCCTTGTAGTGGACCTCTAGCGTTTCACGGTTGTAACGAGCACCATGACATACCTCGCAAGGAACGTAGACATCTGGCAGGAAGTTCATTTCGATGGTGATAGTTCCATCTCCAGAACAGTTCTCGCACCGTCCACCTTTCACATTGAAGGAGAAACGACCTTGCTGATAA
>LIAM01000175.1 GCA_001438925.1 Actinobacteria bacterium BACL15 MAG-120619-bin91
GGCCAAGTTTTCGCTGCATAACCATGATGTGATGCTATAGCAGACATTGCTCAACAGCCATCTTTACTCGATACTTCTGACATGACATATCAACTGCGTGATCTCAAGGACCAAGTAATAGTTATTACCGGCGCAACCGCGGGAATGGGGGCGGCTACTGCAAAGGAATTGGTTGAACAAGGGGCAAAGGTAGTCCTTAATGCTCGAAGTAAAACTCGTCTAAAAGCGATGGTTGCTTCTCTTGGTGAAGCAAATGCGACATACGTAGCTGGTGATTGCTCAGAGCCAGAAATCTCTCGTGCAGTTGCCAAAGCCGCATTGGATAAATTTGGAACGATCGATGCAGTCGTACCGAATGCAGGTATCGGTATGTATGGTTCGATTTTGGATTACAGCGATGAAGAAGTAAATCGAATGATGCGTACCAATTACGAAGGTACGGTGCACATTATTCGCGCCTGCCTACCAACGATGATTGAGAAAAAAGCTGGCGACATCGTGATTGTCTCCTCCGTTGCCGGTTTTCGGGGTGGTGGAGATGAATCTATTTATGCCGGAACAAAGCATGCTCAAGTTGGTTTGGCTGGTGGGCTAGATCGTGAACTTCGTGAAAAAGGTGTACGTGTTGCTCTAGTGTGCCCAGCAGGAACTGAGACTGAGTTTGCAATAGGCGCGGGTCGCACAGCAGGTACTCCAGTTTTAGCCAGCTTCTTGCGCTCTGAGGACATTGCTTTTCAAATCACAACGATTTTGAAGCAACCGCGCTCAGTACGCACTCACATTTGGACTCTCTGGTCAATAAACCAGCAGTCCTAACATCGCTACTCTAGATCAAAGCGATCTGCGTTCATCACCTTGGTCCATGCGGCAACAAAGTCCTTAACAAACTTTTCCTTGTTGTCATTTTGGGCATAGACCTCAGCGTATGAGCGAAGAATCGAATTTGATCCAAAGACCAGATCTACACGTGTAGCGGTCCAATCAACAGCACCGGTTTTGCGATCACGGATGTTGTAGAGGTTCTCCCCTGCTGGCTCCCATGTGTACTTCATGTCGGTTAGGTTTACAAAAAAGTCAGTTGTAAGTGCGCCGACATTCTTGGTAAAGACTCCATGAGATGTACCTGCATGGTTTGTTCCAAGTACACGCATTCCGCCCATCAGCACTGTCATTTCTGGAGCGGTTAAGCCCATTAACTGTGCGCGATCTAGAAGTAGTTCCTCTGGGGATACTGCGTAACTCTTTTGAACCCAGTTACGGAAACCATCATGAATTGGTTCTAGCACCTTGTAGCTAGCCACATCGGTCTGCGCTTGCGTTGCATCGCCACGACCTGGAGCAAATGGAACTGAGATCTTCACTCCGGCAGCAGCTGCAGCCTTTTCAACACCAATATTTCCAGCCAAAACAATTACATCGGCGATACTTGCACCAGTTTCCTTCGCAATAGGTTCAAGTACAGCAAGAACCTTGTTCAAACGTGCAGGTTCATTACCCTCCCAATTACGAGCAGGTTCTAGGCGAATACGTGACCCATTTGCGCCACCACGTAGATCTGACCCACGGAAAGTACGAGCGCTATCCCATGCAGTTGCAACGAGCTCTGAAATAGATAGGCCGGTGCCTTCAATCTTTGCCTTTACCGCAGCAACATCGTAAGAAGTTGTGCCTGCAGGAATTGGATCCTGCCAAATCAAATCTTCTTGTGGAACATCTGGTCCGATGTATCGAACCTTTGGCCCCATGTCACGGTGGGTTAACTTGAACCACGCACGCGCAAATGCATCATCTAGCAGTGCTGGCTCCTCATGGAACTTCTTAGAAATTTCTAGGTAGATCGGATCGATGATCATCGCCATATCGGCATCGGTCATCATTGGGTTGTAGCGAATTGCTGGATCTTCAACATCTACCGGCTT
>LIAM01000176.1 GCA_001438925.1 Actinobacteria bacterium BACL15 MAG-120619-bin91
GGTGCAGCACTTGGGGGAAGTACTTTGGTGCGGTTGCACCAACGATTTAATTCTACCGTGGATTATTGAATGGAAAAACCAACGGGCAGTTCAAGGCGATTAGCCGCTAATAAGGCTGTATTAGTAAGGATTTCATGGGTTGATCCATCGGCCACAATCACCCCACCCTTCAAAATAACTGAACGGGCACAAAGCTCATATGCATATGGAAGATCATGGGTAACCATCACCATTGTGATCTCTAGAGAGCGCAAAATGTCGGCTAATTCACGTCGGCTAGCTGGATCTAAGTTTGATGAAGGCTCATCTAAAACGAGGATTTCAGGCTTCATTGCAAGCACCGTTGCAACAGCTACACGTCGGCGCTGTCCAAAGGAAAGGTGGTGTGGGGGACGATCGCGGAATTCAAGCATTCCTACTAACTGGAGCGCTTCATCAACAACTTTATTGAGCTGATCTCCGCGAAGTCCCATGTTGTAAGGACCAAAAGCCACATCCTCTGCAACCGTTGGCATAAATAATTGATCATCTGGATCCTGGAAAACGATTCCGACCTTTGCACGAATCTCTTTTATCGAATCCTTATTCTTTGAATCTACTAGTTGACCTGCAACATGGATAGATCCATGGGATGTTGGGTGGATTCCATTCATGTGCATCACAAGGGTTGTCTTGCCAGCTCCATTGGGACCAAGCAGTGCAACACGTTCGCCTTTTTGTACTGAAAGGTTTACACCGTATAGTGCTTGATTGCCATCGGGATATGCAAAGGCAAGTTCTTTAATCTCTAGGCTAGGTGTATTCATTAAATTGTTCCAATCAGTAATTGAGTAATAAAAATTAGTGAGGCAACAAGTGGGTAGAGCATGGCGATGAACCATACAGAGCCCTTGATCTTATGTTGATGCTCTTGAGGTAGAACGCCTTTGTATCCTCGTGACAACATGGAAAGGTGAACACGTTCACCGCGTTCGTAAGAGCGAATAAAGAGTGCACCTGCGGCGGTGGCCAAAACCTTCCACGATTTAATTCCGGTTGCTTCAAAGCCACGGGATTCGCGCGCAACCTTCATGCGCTCCATCTCATCATTGACAACATTGACATAGCGCAACATAAATGAGGCGATCTGAACCATCAGAACCGGAAGGCGCAGACGCTCTAAACCACGCAGAATCTCACGGGCTGTAGTTGATGTAGACAAGATGATCGCTGTCATCACACCTAGGGTTCCCTTAACCACAATTCCAGATCCTGCGATTAAGCCTTCGCGGTAGAGATCAAATGGACCCACCTGAATCTTTTCGCCAGAACCAAAGAAGGGCATCAATATGGCAAAGAAGATAAATGGGATCTCAATCAAAGCCCGCTTAAAAAGGGTTGGAAATGGGATTTGTGCCATCTTCACAACAATAAATAACCACAGGAAGTAGGCGATAAAAGCTCCCCATTGAGTAACGGGGGTTGAGACAACGACCAGGATAAAGCAGATCGCCGCCATGATTTTTAGGTGTGAAGGCAGGGCATGTATCGCGGTATGACGGTGGAGATACAATCTTTCTCCAACATCATGACCGTGATGATGTTTATCCTCTTGAACTTTAATTCTTCACCGTACGTGGCTTGCGAGCGATTAATTTGAAGGCAACACCTGCAACAACTGCTGTGCCGATGACACCAATTACACCAGCGATGCCAACTGAGGCACGCTCATTGTCAACACCCTTTGTTCCATAATCTGATAGAGCAACATCAGCGTTTGTGTTTTCCTTCGCGGTTTCAATGAAGCCAATATCTTCTGCAACTTTTTCTAAACCATCTGGTGATGATGAGGCGTAGAAAGAGACAACTCCGGCTAGAAATAGAGATACAACAAAACCACCTATATAAAACCTTCGGTTGTTAAGCATTTCTTATCTCC
>LIAM01000177.1 GCA_001438925.1 Actinobacteria bacterium BACL15 MAG-120619-bin91
CATTTACTACGGCGATGAATGATGATCTAGCTGTTCCGACAGCGCTTGCAACTATTAGTGAAAATCTGCGTCTTGGAAATCAAGCGATTACAGATAATGACACCGCAGCAATTTCCATAAATGCTAATGAGATTCGTGGTGCACTTGAAGTGCTGGGTTGTGATCCATTTGATGCCGCTTTTGCTTCAACTTCGGGGTCAGATCTGTCACAGGCTCTGGATGGCACCATTAAATTGGCGTTGGCAGAGCGTGCAGCTGCCCGTGAGCGCAAGGATTTTGCTGCATCAGATGCCATCCGTGATGGCTTGGTCGCTTTAGGAATTACAATTGAGGACACCCCTCAAGGACCTCGCTGGTCTATTAATTAATTACTGAAACGAGATCTGACCATGGCTGGCAATTCATCCCGAAAAGGCGCTATCCGCCAATCAAAAAAGGGGCCATCTGCCGGTACTGGTGGAAACAATAAGCGTCGTCTTGAAGGAAAGGGTCCAACTCCAAAGGCGGAAGACCGTCCATATCACGCAGCTGCAAAACGTAAGAAGGCTGCTGAAAAGAAGGAAGTTCGTTCACCAAGAATGCCAAAGGGTGATCGTCCACGTGGTGAAATCGTTGCAGGACGTAACGCGGTTCTAGAGGCGCTACGTGAAAGTGTTCCAGCAACAGAGTTATTGGTTGCACGCAGTATCGATGTTGATGATCGTGTTGCTGAAAGTTTAAAGTTGGCGCTACACCTAGGTCTGCCAATTCGCGAAGCACACCGTGCCGAGGTTGAAGGTATTTCACCTAACAGCCAAGGAATTATTCTTGCGATTAAGCCTTTTCAGTACTCAAGTTTTGAAGAGATTATGGAACGCGCCAAGCATCCATCATTAATTGTGGCGCTAGATGGTGTGACAGATCCACGCAACCTTGGTGCGATCATTCGTTCTGCTGCAGCCTTTGGTGCCGCAGGTGTCATCATGACGGAACGTCGGGCCGCAACGATGACAGCATCTGCTTGGAAATCCTCTGCAGGTGCGGCAGCACGTTTGCCGATCGCACAGGTTACAAACCTGGCTCGCACAATTGATGCAGCCAAAAAAGCTGGAATGTTTGTGGTTGGCCTTGATGGAGAGTCTGATGAGATGATCAGCGAGATGAAGGTAGCAACAGAGCCTTTGATGGTGATCGTTGGGTCTGAAGGTAAGGGTCTTGCACGATTGACCAAGGAGAAATGCGATCTTGTAATCTCAATTCCAATCAGCGCTTCAACCGAATCTCTCAATGCAAGCGTTGCAACCTCGATCGCGCTGTTTCATATAGATCAACAGCGCCGCGCTAAGTAGGTAAAAGCCTTGATATACAACCGTTTTATCGCTATTGGTGACTCATTCACCGAAGGCATGTGTGATGAGAAAAGATATGGCCAGTACCGCGGCTGGGCAGATCGAGTTGCCGATGTTATGGCTCAAGCCCAACCTGGTTTTCAATATGCAAACCTTTCAATCCGCGGAAAGTTATTGAAGCAAGTTGTCGATGAGCAGTTAGATGCTGCCATTGCTCAAGTGGTAGATAAGACAACCCTTGTTTCATTTCATGCAGGTGCTAATGATGTTATCCGCCCTAAGTACAACCCCAATGTAATTTTGCCCTTGTACGCCGAAGCCGCCCGCAAAGTAGCTGCATCGGGTGCCACAGTTATGTTATTTACAGTTCTTGAAGACAGTGGAAGCGAAGGCCGCTTGGCGGAAAGTTGGAAGGCACGCTTTAAAGATTTCAATGAAAATGTTCGCGCAGTTGCCGACGAGATCGGCGCAATCTTGTGTGATGCCAATGAAGAGAAAGCCTTTAAGGATCCACGCTTTTTGGCA
>LIAM01000178.1 GCA_001438925.1 Actinobacteria bacterium BACL15 MAG-120619-bin91
GGAGTTCTTTCCACCATGGTGTCCATCTTCAACCATCTTCTTAGCGTTATCCCACGCACCACCTGAGTTGGATAGGAATACCGCCATCAATGTTCCGGTACCGATGGCACCGGCAAGGTATGCACCAAGTGCACCAACGCCGAGACCAAAACCAACTGCGATTGGCGCCATAACAGCGAGCAGCCCTGGAGTTACCAGTTCGCGCAGTGAATCGCGGGTACAGATATCAACTACACGTGCGTAATCTGGTTTTTCTGTTCCCTTCATGATTCCTGGGTGTAAGCGGAACTGTTCACGAACTTCAACAACAACCGCACCCGCTGCGCGAGATACCGCGTTGACTGCTAGACCTGAGAACAGGAATACAACAGCTGCACCGATGATTAGACCAACCAAGTTACGTGGATCTGCAACATCTAGAACACCTTGGAACTGTAGGCCAACTTCTGCAGCGGTCTTACCTGCATCGATAACCGCGGTCTTGATCGCATCTGTGAATGCTCCGAACAATGCTGTGGCTGCAAGTACTGCGGTTGCAATTGCAATTCCCTTAGTAATCGCCTTAGTTGTGTTACCAACTGCGTCAAGGCTGGTAAGGATCTCTGCGCCTTCACCATCAACATCACCTGACATTTCAGCAACGCCTTGTGCGTTATCTGAGATCGGACCAAAGGTATCCATCGCAACGATTACACCTACAGTTGTGAGTAGACCAGTACCAGCTAGTGCGATTGCAAGGAGTGAGAGAACAATACTTCCACCACCAAGCAAGAAGGCACCAAATACCGCACCTGCGATGAGCAGAGCTGAATACACCGCTGACTCAAAACCAACTGCGATACCAGCCAAAATTACAGTTGCGGCCCCTGTTTCAGATGAGGCTGCGACATCATTTACTGGACGCTTTCCGGTCTCAGTAAAGAAGCCTGTAAGTACCTGAATTGCAGCAGCTAATGCGATACCGATCAATACTGCGCCAAGTGCTAGAACACGTGGGTTTGTATTTCCTGCAGCTTCGATCGCCTCTGGTGACAAACCTGTCATCAACTTGAAATCAGATGGAAGGTAGGTAAATGTTGCGAGCGCTGTGAGCCCCGCAGAGATAATCGCTGATAAGAAGAATGAGCGGTTAATCGCTGTCATCGCTGACTTATCTGTGCTGCGCAATTTCGTTAGGAAGATTCCGATAACAGCTGTAACTGTTCCGATTGCTGGAACGATCAATGGATAGATCAGACCTGCATCACCAAAGGCTGCCTTACCAAGAATTAACGCTGCAACAAGAGTTACCGCGTATGACTCGAACAAATCTGCTGCCATACCAGCGCAGTCACCAACGTTGTCTCCTACATTGTCTGCAATTGTTGCTGCATTTCGTGGGTCATCTTCTGGAATGTGCTTTTCAACCTTACCTACAAGGTCAGCGCCAACATCTGCCGCCTTGGTAAAGATTCCGCCGCCGACGCGCATAAACATCGCCAGCATCGCTGCACCAAAACCAAAGCCTTCAAGAACTGTAGGTGCGTTTTCGCGGTAGATAATCACAACAAGTGATGCACCGATAAGTCCAAGACCAACAGTTGTCATACCAACGACGCCACCTGTGCGGAATGCGATCTGGACAGCCTTTTCGCCATCCTTGTTACGTGCTGCATCTGCAACGCGAACATTTGCGCGCACTGCAAGCCACATACCGTTGTATCCAACGAGTGCAGAAAATGCTGCGCCTAGTAAGAAGAAGATTGAACGGCCGACGCGGATTTCAGCATCGCCAGGGAGAGCGAACAAAAGGAAAAATACGATTACGACAAAGAATGACAAGGTGCGGAACTGGCGAGCTAAGAACGCGG
>LIAM01000179.1 GCA_001438925.1 Actinobacteria bacterium BACL15 MAG-120619-bin91
CGATCCTTTCCACGACCACTTGCAATGTGCAAAGACTCTCGAACATTATTAAGGGTACCCTCGGCCCAACTAATCTTTTCAAGTGGGACAGGCACCACAGCCGATAAGGAGATCGCCCGAAGGGCTTGGATATCGCGCAACCCACCACGTGCTTCCTTAAGATCAGGCTCTAACAAATATGCTAACTCGCCTGCACGTGCGTGACGCTCAATCAGGTTTTTTTGCAAGTCTGCAAGGTTTTGCTTTGAATTTTTGCGCCACGAATCCAATGCATCAAGTTGGACGCTAGCTACTAAATCTACGTTGCCTGCAATCCATCGAATATCCAATAAACCAGTAGCAACTCTTAGATCCGATGATGCCGCTTCGCGAGTTTCACCACGAGTTCGCACTGAGTGATCCACACTCTTCTTATCCCACAATGGGTAAAGGAGACCATTAACAAATGCCTTGAGAAGCTCTGCAGGAACTTTGCCTGAATGAATAAATAAAATGTCAAGATCTGATCCTGGAGATAACTCACCGCGGCCGTATCCTCCGACCGCGGTGAGTGCTAACTCTTTACCCCAGTTAGCTCCACCATGAAGATGTGCTGCATCGTGGAAGAGTTGAGAGAGAAAACGATCGCTCTCATTCGATCGTTCTCTTCTCTCCCGGGTACTCATGTCCCCTAGTCTAGATTGCGTCTACGCCGCGTTCTCCTGTACGAACACGAATAACTTGATCAACCGGTGTAGTCCAAACCTTTCCATCACCAATTGATCCAGTTGAAGCAGCCTTTACGATGACATCTACTACAGAGTCTGCATCCTTGTCATCTACTAGTACTTCAAGACGTACCTTAGGAATGAGGTCAACTGTGTACTCAGCACCGCGATATACCTCGGTGTGTCCACCTTGACGACCAAAACCGCTGGCCTCAGAAACCGTCATACCTGTAATACCTGCGCCTTGAAGGGCGTTCTTCACATCCTCCAACTTAAATGGCTTCAAGATTGCTGTAATGAGTTTCATTGTTATGCCCCCTTCGAAATACCAAAGACACTGCCTTGGCTGTTGTCTGATAGTTCGTATGCACGCTCAGCATGAACTGCAAGATCAATTCCTGCAATCTCTTGATCGTGCGTGATTCTGAAGCCAATCGTCAGATCGATGAGTTTTCCGATGATTAGGGTTGCAATGAATGAGTATGCAAGTACAGCTCCAGCTCCGACTACCTGCTTCACGAGTTGCTCTGTTCCGCCGCCATTAAATAGGCCTACATCTACGCCAACAAAACCAATCATGACCGTTCCGACGATTCCACCCACAAGGTGAACCGCTACAACATCAAGTGAATCGTCATACCCCAGCTTAAACTTGAGTCCAACTGATAGCGCACATAGTGCACCAGCAATTACACCAATTATTAAGGCTCCGCTCGCATTGACAGCGGCACATGCTGGTGTAATCGCAACAAGTCCTGCAACAACTCCAGATGCTGCACCAAGGCTGGTGGCATGTCCATCACGAATTTTTTCAACTAGCAACCATGAGAGAACCGCTGCAGTAGTTGCACCGATTGTGTTAAGGAGAGCTAGCCCAGCGGTGCCATTTGAACCAACTGCAGAACCGGCATTGAATCCAAACCAACCAAACCACAATAGAGCTGCACCTAGCATTACCAGGGGCAAGCTATGTGGACGCATTGGAATTTTTCCAAAGCCGACACGCTTACCAAGAATTATTGCAAGGGCTAATCCAGCTGCACCTGCGTTGATGTGAACCGCAGTACCACCCGCAAAGTCCAGCGCACCAAGATCATTTGCAATCCAGCC
>LIAM01000180.1 GCA_001438925.1 Actinobacteria bacterium BACL15 MAG-120619-bin91
AACATTCAAGCCCAACTGTCTTACGTCGTATGAGACGTTTTGGAGACACTGAAAAGTTTTTGCATTTAATAAGTCAGATTCGCGCACTTTCTCCGGAAGCAGGAATTCGCTCCAACTTCATAGTTGGATTTCCTGGGGAGACACAAGAAGATTTTGATGAGCTTGCAAACTTTATAACTCAAGCCAAGTTAGATGCCGTTGGAGTTTTTGGATACTCAGATGAGGACAACACAGAAGCGCTGAATTTAACGGACAAGGTTGAAGCCGATGTGATCGCACAACGTGTAGAAACGTTGTCCTCATTAGCCGATGAGATGGTCTCGCTGCGTGCCCAAGCCCGAATTGGCGAAACAGTGCGGGTATTAATTGAAGATGCCGAGCTTCAAGAAGGTCGCGCCGCCCACCAAGGCCCAGAAGTTGATGGAACAACAACCTTTATCGGTACTGGTTTTGAGATCGGGCGGTATGTTGATGCCGTGATCATTGATTCAATGGGAGCGGATTTGGTGGCTAAACCATTATGAGGTTGCCAGCCTTTATAACTCCAAACTTCATCACCGTGATGAGATTGCTCTTTGTCCCAGTTGGTGCGTATACCCTCTTCAAAAATGGTGGAGATGACTCGACCTGGCAGTACATCTCTTGGTGTGTTTTCTTCATCTTGGGAATGTCAGATGTCCTCGATGGAAAGTTGGCCAGAAGCCGCGGAACGATTACCGAATTTGGAAAATTCCTAGATCCCGTTGCTGACAAATTTATGATTGGTACCGCAATGGTTTCTCTTTCAATTCTTGGAAGAATGCCATGGTGGATAACGATCGTAATTTTGACTCGAGAAGTTGCGATCACATTCTTCCGATTAGCTGTGATCAAGCGAGGTGTAATTCCTGCCAATCGTGGTGGCAAGATCAAAGCGCTGATGCAGGGCTTTGGTGTTGGTTTTTATGTTTTGCCGCTTGATGAAAGCCTGTATTGGTTCCGGGATGGATTTATGTATATAGCTATTGCACTTACTATCTTTACTGGTGTGTACTATGTAAAGTCAGCCTTAACAAACAAGGCTTGAAGAAGAGAGATCTCCAATGGCGCTTTCGAACGAGATCATCGGTTTTGCGGCCGAGATCGTTGAGCACCTGCGCGAGCGCGGAGAGACAATTAGTACCGCGGAATCTCTAACAGCTGGAGCGGTAAGTTCTGCCATCGTGACAATCTCTGGAGCCTCAGATGTTTTTGTTGGAGGAGTCACCGCTTATCGTGATGGAGTGAAAGCATCACACCTATGGGTTGATCCTGCATTGATTGAAAAGCACACTGTAATAAGTGAAGAGGTTGCTGTTGCTATGGCAAAGGGTGCTATCAAATCCTTTGGAACAACATGGGCGATCGGCACTACTGGAGTTGCCGGTCCCAATCCATTAGATGGCCACCCAGTGGGTGCGGTGTGGGTTGCAATAGAGGGGCCGATTAGCCAGACAATTGAACTCTCTCTGTCTGGGGAGCGTGAATCTGTGCGAAACGCAGCTACATCGAGCGCGATCGCCACCTTTGCGCGTATCCTTAGACATCGCGTCTAAATAGCGCATTGAAACTTCGACAGGATGGGAGGTAATGACAATGGTTCTACTTCGTGAAGCTGTTGGTCAAACCCTTCGTGCCGCTCGTACCTCTCAAGGTCGTACCCTGCGAGATGTCGCCCGCGATGCCCGTGTATCACTCGGATACTTATCTGAGGTTGAGCGCGGACAGAAAGAGGCTTCATCAGAGCTACTTAATGCAATTTGTACAGCGTTAGGCCTTTCACTGTCAGGTG
>LIAM01000181.1 GCA_001438925.1 Actinobacteria bacterium BACL15 MAG-120619-bin91
GGCTTTTGGCTATGAGTTCCATCTTTATCAAAATTTTTAGCTACGATATTTCCATGAGTTTCCCAACTTTCTTGACCAGTTTTTAATCAGCTAGTAAAGTCCCTCTGGCGGGATATGTCCACCCTTTTCACATATTTGAACTACGAACAGTAGGCGAAGGGAAATTGCAGCTAAATACACTCCTCATGGGGGCAAGCGCAAGCATCAGATCAACAAGCCGAGACCGCAAGTAGTAAGTTCGCTAACGCTGTGAACGGAACTAACTAACAGGGCGTTAGGCATTCCTAGCCTTTGAATTCAGACAATGCCTTCTTGCTGATCACAACTCTGATGATCCGAGAGATAACCAGGTTAGGTGCGCTCTCTGCTGAGACTAGGGGTTCAGAGGATTCGCTAAATCAATCTCACTTTTTTGATGTGGGAAGAGGGCTTGCCCGGGGTACGTATCGGTATGTGAAAATGGATCATCGAGTTTATGAATTCCCGACAGTTGTTGAAGAACGAAAAGTCCACAAAATGGCGAGTAGACAGCGTTGTATCCACCTTCGTGTGCGATAACTAAACGATTTTTAGCGGTATCTGCTGCCGATTCCATCAATATCTCCGTCATTTGAGCAAATCCTTTTGCAGTCACAAGCATGCGACCAAGTGGGTCGTACACCGAGGAATCAAAACCTGAAGCTACTGCGATGAGGTCCGGTTTGAATTTTTTGAGTGCTGGTCTAATAACGGTTTCAAACGCGTATAAGTAGCCACCATTTCCCGTACCTGCAGGCAGAGGAATATTTATGTTTGTACCTACACCACGCTCTTCCCGTCCCCCGGTTTTTCTTGGGTATAGCCGGTCTTGGTGAAGAGAAATTGTCAAAACATCTTCATCGTCATAGAAAATATCCTGCGTACCGTTTCCATGATGAACATCCCAATCAACGACGGCAATCCTTATTCCAGGGTTTTCTTTCTTTGCCACTGAAATTGCAACTCCTAAGTTTGAAAAAAGGCAGTAACCCATTCCTCCTGCGCGAACTGCATGGTGGCCGGGTGGACGCACAAGTGCATATCCATTATCTATGTGACCCGCTAATGAGTCTTGAATAAGTTGTGTGACCGCACCGACTGCAAGTGTCCCAATCTCATACCCACCTTTGGCTAAGGGTGTTTCCCCATCGCCGGCATCTCCGCCAAATTCTTGGTCACTTGTTTTTTTTAATTGATTTAAATACTCCGCGGGATGCACTAACAGAAGTTCTTCAAATGTTGCATGGCGCGGTGTTCGCCTATCTAAATTATCTATAAGCCCAGAAACAACAATTAATTCGTGGATCCGCCGCTTTGTCTCAGCATTTTCGTAATTTACAAAAGGTTGTAAGCCTCGAGAAGGATCTGTGGGAAACATACCCGCTTGAGTGCCAGTGTCATGCCAACCAAAAAGCTCATGATAGATATATCCGGTGCGAAGAGAATTCATCCTCAAGGGTTGCAGAGTTTGAGATAAATTGGAATATCTTTATAAGTGCCAAGACGAGGAAATTTGAACTCTTAAAGGGTCTAGCCCCATAGCGGGTCTCTAGGGCAGAAAAATTTCTGCGAACCCCTCATTAACCTTCGAATTACATCTCCTAGCAACCTAATAGCTTTTGTGGACATCAGAAGGGACATCAGGGGACCATTCATGCTCAAGCGTCAGGTACTAGACACATAGGCGCACGCATAGAACCATGTTTCCACGCACTCATAATT
>LIAM01000182.1 GCA_001438925.1 Actinobacteria bacterium BACL15 MAG-120619-bin91
GCAGTTTCAGATGACAGCCGGGTACGGGTTGAAGGCTTAGTCATATAGATCGCTACCGTTTTATTGGCCAAAGCTGTGTTTGATCGCAGAGGATTCTCAGCAAATTCAGCGGCGGTGGATAGCAATAATTCGACATCGGCACGGCACAAATGCTCGGTACGCAGTAAGTCCTTCATTTGCGAATTCTACCCGTAGTTTTGGGGTGCACATAGGTATTCTTATCCACCTCATGGGTATCTTTAGAAAAATTGGAATTGAGACGGAGTCTGATACCGATCTCTTGACCCGCCCATCCCTCGATGAAAAGCTTCAAGAAGATGATGGTGGTCATGATCGCTTCGCACATTATGTGAAGAAAGAGAAGATCGTTGAGTCTGCAGTAACAGGAAAAGCGGTGAAAGCTCTCTGTGGCAAGAAGTGGATTCCATCTCGCGATCCCGAGAAGTATCCAATCTGTCCTACCTGTAAAGAGATTCACGCAGGGTTGAAGCCAGATCCCGAAGAAAAGTAAGTATGAAGCGCATCATCGCTTTAGCGCTATCACTGTTAACAATAGCCACACTTACAACTCACATTACAACAGCACAGTTTGCATCTGCTGCAGATAAAGAGCCTCGCAAAATAGTTACCGGATGGCTCCCTTATTACTCCGTGAGAACAATCGTTCCTTTAGTAAAAAAATTGCCATCGGCACAACCAACGGTACCTGGCCAGCCAGCGGTTTGTGACGCCTCCCAATATGGTCCTGAAGAAAATCAAGCGATCGAGTCCTCTTACTTGTTTACTAATAAGGATTTGATGAAAGAGATTATGCCTTTTTGGTTTTCAATTAAATCTCCAACAGTGATTCGAAATGATTATGTAACAGGTAACCCTTCATGGCCTATGGCAGATACGGTGTGCCTACTTCGTCGTGCTGGGTTACAAGTTATACCTACCATGACAGATGGAACAGGAAAGTTAGAGTTATCAAATTACCTAGCAAATGCAGCTACACGAGCCACCATAGTTAAGACAATTGTGAATTTAGTTCTGACAAACAATTTTGATGGCATAGATCTAGATTACGAAGGCTTTGCCTTTGTAGATGGAAACTCCACATGGACCAAGACCGCACCCCGATGGGTCGCACTTGTCCGAGAACTAAGCGTTGCCTTGCGTTCGCACAACAAGCTTTTATCTATTTCAACTCCTTATCTCTACGACCCTAAGGAGAAACAAAAGGGCTACTTTGTTTATGCCTGGGCCGATGTGGCAAGCAGTATTGATCGTTTGCGGATCATGACGTATGACTATTCAGTAGCAAAACCGGGTCCAATCGGTCCTATCTCTTGGGTTGAGAGAACTCTCAAATACGCAGTCAGCATCATGCCGCCATCAAAGGTATATATCGGATTACCGGGTTATGGTCGTGACTGGATTACATCTGTCAATGGAAAGTGTCCAGTTTCAGCACCACCCGGAATAAAGGCGGGCGCAAGAGCAGCCACATTTAAAATGAACTATGCAAATGCGAAGGCTGTAATCGATAAGGCTGTTCCTATATTTGATGAAAAGAATAGTGAAGCAACTTACTCATACTCTCAGATTTACAATGGTTTAACTGTAACTGGAGCATCCACCGAGTGCACCGTTAACAGAACTGTTTGGTATCAAAACGCACGCAGCTATGCAGAACGTATGGCGTTAGTTGCAAAGTATCGATTAGGTGGAGCTGCACTATGGACTTTAGCGA
>LIAM01000183.1 GCA_001438925.1 Actinobacteria bacterium BACL15 MAG-120619-bin91
GTCTTAGCCTACTCAGTCGTTATGGAGATTCAACGCATATGTTCCTGTCGCAGCTTGGCCCAGACCAGCGTGACTCTGCCATCTCTCAATTAGCCATCGAAGAGTTCGACATTTTGGTCATTGGTGGAGGCGTTACCGGCGTAGGAGCTGCCCTTGATGCGGCATCTCGCGGCCTTAAAGTTGCTCTCATTGATTCTCAAGATATTGCCGCTGGAACCTCAAGTCGCTCTAGCAAGTTAATTCATGGCGGCCTTCGCTACCTTGAACAGTATGACTTCAAACTTGTCCGCGAAGCTCTGCATGAGCGCGAACTTATGGTTTCGACCTTATGTCCACATCTTGTGAAGCCTGTGGGGTTCTTGTTTCCATTAACTGAAAAGTTTAAAGAGCGCACATATGTAGGTGCAGGCCTTGCTCTGTACGACGCACTACGTGGATTTCAACGTGCGTTGCCATGGCATAAACACTTAAGCCAGCGACAAATTAATGAGATCGCTCCTTCGTTGCGTCATGACATTGTTACAGGTGCGATTAAGTACTTTGATGCTCAGGTCGATGATGCTAGACACACAATGTCGGTGGCTCGCACCGCTGCACGTCATGGCGCAATTATCGCGACTCGGGTAGCTGCTGAATCTTTGATCCGCGAGGGTAAACGGGTTGTTGGTGTTAGTGCACGCGACCTTGAAACAAACAAGAAGATCGCAATTAAAGCAAAGGCCACAATTATGTGTGCTGGCATCTGGAGCGATGAGTTGCATAAAAAGTTTGAGTTAACGGCTGGGTATGGCGTAACCATGAGCAAGGGTGTTCATATTGTTTTGCCAGGTTCTGCGATCAAATCAGATGCAGGCATCATTTTAAAGACAGCTGTCTCCGTTCTCTTCTTGATTCCGTGGGGAGACAAATGGATCGTGGGTACAACCGATACTCCTTATGAAGGTGATCGCGCAGAACCGTATGCCTCTCGCGAAGATGTGCAGTACATCTTGGATCAAGCCAATCGTGTTTTGGAGCCAAAGTTAAAGGCTGAAGAGATCATTGGTGTGTATGCAGGTTTGCGCCCGTTGGTTGCCAATATAAAGAGTGCAACCACCACAAAACTTTCTCGCGAGCACACTGTTGATCGTCCTGCACCGGGCTTTGTATCAATCGCCGGTGGTAAGTACACAACCTATCGAGTCATGGGCAAGGATGCTGTTGATCGTGCTGCCATTGAACTTCGTCGAATCACACAAGATTCTGTTACTGAAAAGTTGCCATTGGTTGGAGCAGATGGATACTTTGCATTAGAGCAGCAAAAAGAGCGCCTTGCTCAAGAGTCTGGTTTAGATGTTCAGACCATCACACATCTGCTTAATCGATATGGCTCCTTGATCAGCGAAATTCTTGAACTTATCTCAGAGCAACCAAAGCTTTCTCACAAGTTGGATGCACAACTTCCCTATATTAAAGCTGAGATTGTTTATGCAGCAACACATGAAGGTGCGCGTACCGTTGATGATGTTATTTCACGCCGCACTCGATTGGCCTTTGAGGCAGAAGATCATGGTGTCTATCTTGCAGATGAGGTGGGAGCGCTGATCGCACCTGTTTTGGGCTGGAGCGCAAAGGAGCGCAAAGATTCGGTTGCAGCATATGAAGCACTTGTCGATCGCGAGTTAGCAGCCCTTGATGAGCTTTTAGAGGCTAATTCTTAATCTGTCCTTTGCAACCATCC
>LIAM01000184.1 GCA_001438925.1 Actinobacteria bacterium BACL15 MAG-120619-bin91
ACTTTAAATCTTACCGCTATCGAGACCATTCAAAACCTCGTGTGCTCGTTCACGAAGTTCTGGTAGATCTGATAAGCGATTAAGACCAAATACCTGTTGACTCATGCGGTGATTTTTAGCAAATGTTTCTTTATGACGATCGAGAAAATCCCAGTACAAGGTTGTGAATGGGCATGCGGTATCACCGGTGCGCAGCTTTGGGTTGTAAGCACATGGTTTGCAGTAGTTAGACATTCGTGAAATATATGCACCACCTGCTGCATATGGCTTAGTCATCATCTGCCCACCATCTGCATGTACACCCATACCAATCACGTTTGGAACCATCACCCATTCCGAAGCATCGATAAAGACTTCGCGCATCCAATCTAGAAAGGCTTGTGGGTTGGTGCCGGTGATCAATGCCAGGTTTGATAGCAACATTAAACGTGGAATGTGGTGTACCCAGGCGCGGCTTTGAATATCGGTAACTGTTTCTTTGATGCAGTTCATCTGAGTTTTAGTCGGATCTGAAAAGAGTGGCAGCAGTTTTCTGGTGGCCTTTAGCTGATTGTTTTCGCGGTAATCAGGGCCTAAGAACCAGTACATACCGTTGACATACTCGCGCCAGCCGATGATTTGTCGGATAAAACCTTCTGCAGATTCGATGGGGACCGCGCCGCTGTTAAAGGCTTTAACCGCTGCATGAATGACCTCAGATGGATGGATCAGGTTGTTGTTGATGTAGGGCGATAACAGGCTGTGGTGCAGCGCCCAGTTATCAGTAGTCATCGCATCTTCTAGGGGGCCAAACTCGGCAAAGTGGTTTGTGAAAAAATTGCTCATTTGAGCCAGCGCGCCCTTACGGGTTGTGGCCCAGGTAGTTGTCATGGTGTGGCCGAGCTCTTTGGCAACCTGCTGATCAATCTCATCCCGTTTATGTTCTAGATATGCCGGGCCTTCGTACCTCTTCGGTGGTGGTAAACGGTTTTCCTTATCAAAGTTCCAGGCACCACCAGTTGGCTTACTTCCTTCAACCAAGATGCCCAGGCGAATACGTTGTGCGCGGTAAAAGTTCTCCATCAAGTAACTCTTTTGGCCATCTGCCCATTGGGTAAATAGGTTGCGAGGAGTTAAGAAGAAATCATTAGGAACAAAGGAGACACCAAAGGCTTTGAGCTGGTCATACTGTCTAAAAGAAGATGGCTCGGCGCAGGTAATCGGTAACGCTGTGTGCTTTTTCTGAATAGTTGTTAATCCATCAACTGTTGTTGCAGCCTTTACATACTCAACTGTAAAGCCTTCATCTTCAAGGGATTTAGCAAAGTGACGGGCGCTTGAGATTAAAAAGAAGAGCCGTTCTTTGTGCCAGTTGCGACCGGTGGTCATACGTGCGCTTTCAACAAATGCGATTACATCGGTTTTTGGATCGGCAACTTTGAGCGCTCCATATTTACGGTGAAGATGATCAAAGGGGATATAGATGATGCGCTTCATTTATTCTCACGGCAACGATCAGAGCAGTACTTCACCTCTGACCAGTTCTTGGCCCACTTTTTGCGCCATTCAAAGGGCAGTCCGCAGCGCACACAGATCTTTGGCTCAAAACCATTCTTAACCTTTGCGGTGCGGGACATAACTCAATCGTAGGCGAGCCGTTTTCAATTGGCCATGCAGATTTAACCTTCGAGCCTTA
>LIAM01000185.1 GCA_001438925.1 Actinobacteria bacterium BACL15 MAG-120619-bin91
GGGTATCTCATTAGTCACAAATGCAGCAGCTGGAGTCACAGGTGAAAAACTTAACCATGAAGAGGTAATCGCTGCAGGTAAAGCCGCCGCTGACCGAATGGGTGCACTTCTCAAAGGGGTTATTCCGAAGTTACTCTAGGCTCATGGATGACTCATTAGAGCAAGAGGTACATGCCTGGATCGCAGATGATCCAGATCCATTAACCGCTGCGCAGTTACAGCAGTGGCTTGACTCTGGCAATGAATCCGAACTGCGTGCATCATTTAATGGTTTTTTACAGTTTGGAACGGCAGGTTTGCGAGGTCCCATTAGACCTGGTCCATCTGGAATGAATCGCGCAGTTGTAGGACGTGCAGCTTCAGGAATCGCTGCATACATGAAGGAGCGTAACTTAAGCTCTGTCGTTATTGGTCGCGATGCACGGTATGGATCTGAGGATTTCACCTTTGAAACCGCTGAAATTATGAGCGGTGCTGGAATGAAGGTTTATGTACTGCCCCGTCCACTGCCAACACCTGTCCTAGCCTTTGCAACAAATGAGTTGCTGTGTGATGTAGGAATCATGGTTACCTGGCGGACACTTTGATTCGTTACTGGCAAAGTTAATTGTTACCGGCGCAACTCGACAACAAGCGATTGAGAGAGCTCGACGTGCATTATCTGAATTTGTTGTTGATGGTTTAGCAACAGCAATTCCATTCCATAGAGCAATCCTTGAAGATCCCGCCTTTACCCACGAGTTCAAGGTGTATACGAGCTACATTGAAAATGAGTTTCACAATGAAATCCCTGCATTTGCCTTTACCGAACCGCCTCTTGAAACTCATATGGCCCCTGAAAATCTCATAGCCGAGGTCAATGGCAAGAGATTTGAAATCCTGGTTCATGCACCAAAGCCGGTCATAAAACGCCACCGTGCAAAACAAACCATGGTGGGTGGCTCTAGCGGTTCTGGATTAGTCAGCCCAATGCAGGGAACGGTTGTAAAGATTGCAGTCGAAGAGGGCTCGAAGGTAGAAGTTGGCGATCTCATCATCGTTCTTGAAGCGATGAAGATGGAGCAACCCCTGAACGCACATAAAGCTGGAACGATCTCTAATCTCACAGCGGTAATTGGTTCCACGGTTTCAAGTGGCACCAATCTTTGTGACATTATTGATGTATGACCCAAACTGAACTGCTCTTCAAGGACCCTCTAGCTGCTGCTGAACAAGCAGCTCAAGAGATCGCCACAAAGACCGGAGTAACCCATCATGATGTTGCACTGGTTATGGGTTCAGGTTGGATTAGCGCAGTTGATGCTCTTGGAGTACCAGCCTTTGAGTGCAACGCCGAAGAGTTCACCGGATTTTTTCCTCCCGCTGTAGAAGGACACTCTGGAAAAGTACGCTCTTATGAAATCGACAGCGATGGTAAAAAAGTACGTGCCTTGGTTTTCTTAGGAAGAACACATCTGTACGAAGGCAAAGGAATCGAACCTGTTGTACATAGTGTTCGGACCGCTGTTAAAGCAGGTTGCAAGGTAATTATCTTGACCAACGCTTGTGGAGGAATCAACACCAGCTATTCAGTTGGGCAACCAGTATTGATCCGTGATCACATCTCATTAACAGCAGTTTCTCCACTATCTGGAGCAACCTTTGTTGATTTAACAGATCTGTACAGCAAG
>LIAM01000186.1 GCA_001438925.1 Actinobacteria bacterium BACL15 MAG-120619-bin91
TTTCTTTGCCCTGGTAATTATTCCGCCAGTGATAAGTCAGGGTACAAATCTAATTGAATCTGGACCTCAACTACTTGAAGATTTGATGAAGAATGAAACGATCAATCAACTTAATACTCAATATGGCTTGATTGACACTCTGCAAGAGAGATTGAGATCAGTAACTTCAGATGGAACTTTGCTCATATCAACATTTGGTGGAGTAATCGGAGTTGGAAAATCCGTGCTTTCAGGGTTTTTTGCTGCACTGACAATTTTAGTTTTGACTCTGTACTTCATTACATCGCTGCCTCAAGCGGTAAACCTTGGACTCTCTCTGGTGCCTGCAGGTCGTCGTGATCGAGTCGGTTTCCTTACAAATGCGGTTATCGCCCGCGTAGGCTCCTTTGTCGGAAGCCAGATTGTTATCGCGGCAATGGCGGCGGTATTTGTCACGATCCTTTCCATATTTCTTGGCCTGCCATCACCATTTGCGATAGGTATGTTTATCTTGGTTGCGGCTCTGATACCTCTGATTGGCCACTTTATTGGTGCAGGAGTTTTTACTTTGATTGCTCTGTCTCAATCATTAGCAATTGGAGTAATCGCCTTTGTATCTTACGTTGTGTATGTGCAGGTCGAAAACTATGTAGTTACCCCTCGGATTATGAAGAGAACACTCTCTGTGCCAGGCGCGGTCACAATTGTTGCAGCTCTCATTGGATCATCGCTTTTGGGTCTAGTAGGTGGTTTATTAGCGGTACCTATTGCAGCATCAATCATTTTAATTCTGGATGAAGTTGTAATCCCTCGCGCAAATAAGGCTTAAAACTCAAGCGGAAGTGTTGTAACAACACCTGTAACTATCGAGACAATCTCTGAAAGTACTCGGTGAACCGCTGGCTCCCCTAACCACAGATGCTTTGCATCATCTACAGCAATAATCTTTACCGACGGAATAACTGAAAATCTCTCGCGGGCAGCAGCTGGCTGTAGGTAATCATCATGCTCGGGAACTAGGGCTGCAATCGGACGTGGATCTAAATTCCAATACCCTAGTTGTTCATCTGTTGTTGTTCTCAGCGGTGGGCTGAGCAGAATCAAACCTTTATGACGTGGATCTTTTGCATGTTGCAATGCAAGGTCGGTTCCAAATGACCACCCTGTCACCCAAAGATTCTCTAACTTCAATGTATCAAAGCAGTAGCGCAGCATCGCCTCAACATCAAAGCGCTCAGATTTTCCATTGTCAAAGTTTCCGGTGCTGGTGCCAGCATCACTTGTTGTTCCACGGGTATTGAAGCGAACAACGGTTATATCCGCCATTGCAGGCAGTCGATTAGCGGCTTTCTTATATAGATGACTGTCCATCATTCCGCCCGCGGTTGGAAGAGGGTGCAAGCACAAGATTGCACCCTTTGAAGCACCTAACGGAGCTGCAACTTCACCGATTAAATCAACACCATCTTCAGTCAAGAGGTGAAATGGAGTTCGCGTTGCATCAAAGACACTGCTGGGACGAACTGTCTGACTCATGCTTCAAATCCTATCGATACACGACTAGGCTTTGTGACATGGCAAAAACATTCAACTCGTATAACCCTTCTAATGGCGAGGTTTTATCTCCATATCCAATTTTTTCGGGCAAGGATGTTGCCAAGGTAGTTGAACAGGCGCGTGAAGCATCT
>LIAM01000187.1 GCA_001438925.1 Actinobacteria bacterium BACL15 MAG-120619-bin91
CCTTTTTAACACCTAGCGCCGTAACAATTGCAACTGCATCAGACCAATCACGCGCATCGATCTCATGTCCCAAATGCAGATTGGCATCGATAGTGTCCATGCCCGCATCTTGTAGTTGATACGCCTTGATCTTTTCAGTCAACCCAATTCCGCGACCTTCATGATCGCGCAGATAGATGATGTATCCATGGCCATGGCTTTGAATAAGTGAGATAGATTTTTCTAACTGCTCGCCGCAGTCGCAGCGTTGTGAATGAACAACATCGCCGGTAAAGCACTCGCTATGAATTCGAATCATCGGAGCCTTGCCAGCATCACCAAATGCAATGACAGCGTGTTCACGTTGACGAAGTCCGGGATATGTTGCAATCGACCATAAGCCGGTGCGCAACGGCAGCTGTGCCCATGCAAACTCAAATGAGGATTGAGCAGTTGGTGGTGGTGCCGCTATGCCCTTGAGCTCTTCAACAGAGATCATCGGGATTGAGTGTTGCTGGGCAAAGGCGGTAAGTGATGCACCGCGTGCCATTGATCCATCTTCATTGACGATCTCAGATAACAAGCACACAGGTTGCGCGCCCACTAAGTGTGACAGCGCAACGCCTGCTTCGGTGTGACCACCACGGGCTTGTAATCCCCCAGCATCTGCAATCAAAGGAAAGATATGTCCTGGGCGAATGAAATCTGCATGAGTGACTGCCGTGTCAGCTAATGCCCGTACCGTGTTTGAACGCTCTGTCGCGCTGACACCAGTGGTTAGTCCCACCTTGTAATCAACGCTGACAGTAAATGCGGTCTTCTTCGAATCCTGGTTCTCTTCAACCATCAACGGAAGTCGGAATGTGCGAGCCCGCTCTGCAGTCATCGCAACACACAAGATTCCAGTTGTGTGGCGAACCATAAATGCAACCTTTTCAGGTGTGGCCTTTTCCGCCAGCACCATCAGATCACCTTCATCCTCCCGATTGGCATCATCGGTAACAATGATCAGATCCCCATTTTTGTATGCATCTAGCACCTTTTGCAGGTTACTCATTTTTTCTCACCCCTGGCTAATAGTCGCTCTACATACTTAGCCAGCACATCAACCTCGATGTTGATTAAATCGCCCGACTTTTTAGTAGACAAATTGGTGCGCTCCAAAGTTTCTGGGATCAACCACACAGTTACTACATTATTTGAATCGTTGATTTCGCCCACTGTTAAGGAAACCCCATCGAGACAGATTGAGCCTTGGTTCACAATGTATTTCGCTAGCTTTTCAGGCACGGTGATATCTAACTGTGTCCACTTTTCTCCGGGGGTTATTGCAACAACTGTTGCAACCCCATCGACATGGCCCTGCACCAAATGCCCACCCATGCGGGTATTGAGCAGCGCTGCTAATTCAAGGTTGACCGCACCGCCCACTGCCGCTTGTGACAGGGATGTGACCGCCAAGGTTTGAACCATGACATCTGCGGTAAAGGTGTCGCCTGCAATAGAAGTGGCGGTTAAACACACACCATTGACCGCAACAGAATCACCAAGGGCGATCTGAGAAATCAGCGCTGGTGCTGCGATTGTAAAGACCGCTGAACTTTCGCCCTTGTCGATTGCGGTAATTTTTCCTAGTTCTGCAATAAGTCCGGTAAACATCACTCACCATTTC
>LIAM01000188.1 GCA_001438925.1 Actinobacteria bacterium BACL15 MAG-120619-bin91
CGATCCATTCCTAAACGCAGTTCAAGGGTTGTTCCAAAAACAGATTCGCGAAAGGTAATTGTCGCTTCAGTTTGTAGATCCTGACCTTTACGTGGTCCACGTCGGCCACCGCCAAAGAGGTTGGCAAAGATATCTTGGGGATTTCCACTTCCAAAGATATCGCCAAAATCTCCACCACCTTGTGGCGCACGGAAACCTCCGCGTTCAAACAATGATCTCGCTTCATCATATTCAGCACGCTTCTTAGCATCTGACAAAATTTCATAAGCTTCAGAGACAGCTTTGAACTGCTCCTCTTTTGCCGAATCACCCTTTGTTTTATCGGGGTGTAGATCACGTGCCAGTGAGCGGTACTTTTTCTTAATCTCATCGGCGGCAGCCTTCTTATCTACGCCCAGGACTTTGTAAAAATCCTTTTCATAGAGATCTTTGGCCGCCACTTAACTTACGCTCCCGCTGGATCTGTTACAGCTACACGTGCAGGACGCAAGATGCGCTCTTTGTACTTATATCCTGGTTGCAAAATCTTTGAAGCCGTTGCAACTGAAACATCAGCCGATTCATCATGCATTAAAGCCTCATGAATCTGTGGGTCAAAGGCCTCACCTTCGGTGCCGTACTTTTCTAGGCCGATCCGTGAGGTTATTGAATTGAGCTGGTCTGCCACGGCTTTAAAGCCACCCGTTAACTCGCCATGCTGTTCTGCGCGATCAACATCATCAAGTAGCGCCAATAGCTCGGTCAGAACTGCGCCAACTGCGCTTTCATGTGCAACTGCGCGATCGCGTTCTACACGCTTTCGGTAATTTGCATACTCTGCTTGCAGACGTTGTAAGTCAGCTGTCAGTGTTGCAACCGGGTCAGTCTCCTGACCCGGTTCAACAACCTCTTCAACTACTTGTTCAGTAGCTTCCTCTGACATTACTTCTGATCTTCTTCAATTACTTCAGCGTCTTCAACACCATCTTCTGCAGGTGCTGCATCGCCTTCAGCTGCTGCACCGGCTGCATACAACGCTGCACCTAGTGCTTGGCTAACTGTTGCAACCTTTTCAGTAGCTGTCTTGATCATCTCGTAATTTGAACCACCAAGTGCGGTCTTAAGTTCGGCAAGAGCAGCCTCTGTCTCTGTCTTCTTCTCAAGTGATTCACCCTGAGACAACTTCTCTTCATTATCCTTGATGAACTTTTCAGTTGAGTACAGAAGTGAATCTCCTGCGTTACGGATCTCTGCCTCTTCCTTGCGCTGACGATCTTCTTCAGCGTGTGATTCCGCATCGGCCATCATGCGCTCGATCTCTTCCTTAGATAGTGCAGAGCCACCAGTGATGGTCATGCTCTGCTCTTTACCTGTTCCAAGATCCTTTGCAGATACATGCACAATTCCATTTGCATCGATATCGAAGGTAACTTCGATTTGTGGAACTCCACGTGGTGCAGGTGGCAGGCCTGTTAACTCAAACATTCCAAGCTTTTTGTTGTAAGCAGCCATCTCGCGCTCACCTTGGTATGCCTGAATCTGTACAGCTGGCTGATTGTCATCAGCTGTTGTAAAGACTTCGCTGCGCTTTGTAGGAATAGTTGTGTTTCGCTCGATCAACTTTGTCATCACACCACCCTTGGTTTCGATACCAAGTG
>LIAM01000189.1 GCA_001438925.1 Actinobacteria bacterium BACL15 MAG-120619-bin91
CTGGCACAAACTGTTGTTGCCACTTGGTATGGATGTGGTGGAACAAAAGCAGATTCACCAGAGATTGTTATTCAGGGTGGTCCTGCACGAAATGCTTCATACTCAACCAAGATTGCTCTAGAGATAAATGCTAAATTACCAAACGCTGTCATTGTTGAATCAGCTGGTGACAACTTAGATGGAGCGACCTGGATTGCAGAAAATATGCACAACGATGCGCCTCCCCTAATGATGTGGGCTAGGTAAGACCAAACTCTGCAGCTTTTGCCGTTAACTCTTCACGTACCGATGGGTGAGCGGCGTTGTTAATAATGTTAAGTGCTTGATCCTTTTGGCTATGACCAAAACAGGCAGCTACTCCTTGCTCAGTAACAACATATGAGTGCTGGAAGTGGGTGATGTTGGACTGTAAGCGCGGCACAATCGTTGATACATCCGCCTTGGGATGCCAAGAGGGAAGAGCGACAAATGATTGCCCACCACGGCTATGTAATGCGCCAACGATGAAATCAGTTGATCCACCAAAGCCGCTATAGATCTTTCCACGTACATGACTGGCGTTGGCTTGATCAAAGAGATCAACCTCTAAAGCGCTATTGATCGATGTCATCTTGGCTTGGCGTGCGATCTGACTTGGATCATTGGTGCGCTCGGTGCGAAGCATGCGAACCTTTTTGTTCAGATCCAACCACTGATATAGCTCCTGACTTCCGAAGATAAAGGATGCGGTAATCAATACCTCTTCATCTAGGGTGCCAGCTTTTGAAAGTTCAAGAACTCCATCTGAAAACATTTCTGTCCAGATGCGTAGGCCCTTACGATTCTTGAGCGCCAACAAAACAGCATCTGGAACGCCACCGATTCCTAACTGCAGTGTTGAATGATCCTCAACTAATGCAGCGATTCGGCTACCGATCTCTGCCTGAACATCGGTAATTTCATTTGCTGGCTTTACTTGTAGCGGTTCATCAACCTCTACTAAATAATCGATCTCGCTCTCGTAAATCTGTGCATCGCCATAGGTATAAGGCATCTGTTTATTGGCTTGGGCGATAACCAATCCCCCATGTGCACGCGCTGTCTCAATTGCACGGGGCAAGATATTAACTTCGGTACCCAGACTGACGGTATCAAAGCGCTGCTGTGATGTATGAATGAAAACGACATCGGGACGGTAAAAGTTGCGGATCAAAACCGGTAAAAGTGATAGACGAGATGGGATGTACCGCAGTCGTGGGTGGTTGCGCATCGCAGTGCCAACAAAGGCGGTCTCATAGGTAACACCTTCACGATCTGGGATTCCATCGCCATGGGCGTTGAGCATATGTAGTTTGAACTCTGGGATGACTTCATCTGCGATCGCTAACAAGGTGCGTGGTGTTGAGAAGTTTCCTGAAGCGATAATTCGAGGATTGCTGGGAAGGTTAGCGAGAACGCTCTTTAACTGTTCTGTATTGATGACTCGCATGGTGCAAATCTATCCTGCGGGATAAAACAAAAATCTCTCTTCTCGCACTTTTGCTGTGTGAGAAGAGAGATATCAGTGGTAGCCCCGAAGGGATTCGAACCCTCGTAGCTGGCTTGAGAAGCCAGAGTCCTAGGCCGCTAGACGACGGGGCC
>LIAM01000190.1 GCA_001438925.1 Actinobacteria bacterium BACL15 MAG-120619-bin91
TGCCTTATGTAAATCCTCTGGCCATTCCTTGAAGCCATCTTCGATATCGCCTTTTAGCAATTCGCGGATATAACTTTCTTGTTCTGGTCCGCTGAGCAAAATCGGATCAGGATCCCCCTTAGCCTTCATCTTCAAGATTGAAAAAGCCAGCGAGTGAAAGGTTCGCGCCAATGGTTCAAACATCGTCTTGGTTGTGCGCAGCGCAATAGCATCACGTAACTCAGATGCTCTTTCGCGTCCATAGGTCAACAGCAAAATTGAATCCGGGTTATGTCCATCCGAGATGCGCGCTAACGCTGCTTCAACTAGAACAGTTGTCTTTCCAGTTCCAGGACCACCCTGAACAACCATCGGTGTTCCACGATGCGCAACAACCGCCTGTTGATCTGCATCCAGGGTAAGTGCGGTCGCCTGAAGTACCTGTCGTACAAGGCTGAATGGCTGCTTACTCACAGTGAGCATCTTGCCCGAATGAGCTGACAAATCGGCTGGTTTGCGCCTGTGGCGCTAGTTATCCCTAACTTTTATCCTGCACTTATATAGCAGCTAACTCAGTTGCGTTCTAGAAGGTGGTGCCAAGGTTAGTAGGTCGAAAGTTCTTACCTTGCATAGTTAACGCAAGGCCTTCGCTACTCAATGAAATGGAGTTTACGATCATTCCTTGCGGTGCGCTAAGGGTGCGAACACTCTTACTCTTTATCTCTTCTTTAATCTCCTCTGGTAAAGATTCTGCAGGAATCTCATTGCCAAATAAAGAGACGGCTTGCAACTCAAAGTAAATCTGATTGTCTAAATACTTTGGAACAAGAATGGCGGTTCCTAAACCTCCTGAACCAACTGAGACCTGCAGAGTGTTTCCAACAATTTGCGCATCATTAAAATCTGCTAATTGCGTAATCGTGGCAGCCGGAATTGTTGCTGTGATATCCAGAGTTCCAATGAGATTTGGTTTTGACTTTGAAATATCGCGCGCATCGATTGCTAAAGATGGTCTAAAGGTTGACTCTTTCAATTTATATTCGCCAATATCGATATGGACAGATTTTATGGAGTCGCCAACGACGTTGCCGGGTAAATCAAACAAGGGCATAGAGGCGGATACTTCAGAGGCTCTTGGAAGAACCTCATAGACCTGAGAGGTGATCCGAGATGAAATTGTATTTTGAACTGCAATTGCGCTGGTGATTGCAACAGCAATCAGCGCAACAGGCACCACGCGGCTCTTTTTCATTGACTCAAACACCCCTTAAATATCGATGTGGCAGTGTATGCGAGGAATCTGCGAAAGTTTCAAAAGAATGCTCAGAAAATAAAACTCCCGCACGGAATTAACTGTGCGGGAGTTTTCCTGAGAATTATCTGTTAAGCGTTGAGGTTTGCCTTTTTTGCACGAGAGGTCGCACGTGCGCGTTCATCGCCGTTTAGAACAACCTTGCGGATACGAACAACCGCAGGAGTTACCTCTACACACTCATCTTCGCGACAGAATTCCAAAGCACCTTCCATGTTGAGCTTCTTAGGCGGAATCAAACGCTCTGATTCATCAGTACCTGAAGCACGCATGTTAGTGAGCTTCTTTTCACGAACACAGTTAACATCCATGTCATC
>LIAM01000191.1 GCA_001438925.1 Actinobacteria bacterium BACL15 MAG-120619-bin91
CCCCTGTCGCCCTTTTCACCAGTTGCACCAACCGCACCAGCTTCGCCAACGATGTTAGAGATCACTGGAACTTCAACTGCTCGCAATGATGAGGTGACCTTCCATCCGCCTTTTGTCTTTGGTCCATAGAGATTTAAGTTTTTAGTATCAATGTAAAAATCACCATTAATGCCAAGTGATTTTGTGGGCGAGCCAGCACCACTGAGAATGGTGTTAGCAACTGTCGGACGGGTTGGTCCTGCAGCTTTTGTTCCCTTCTTTTCAGCAGCGAATGCTGACGGAGGCATCACTATTGAAAGTATGAGAGCTAAGGCGATAAGGGCTTTACTGCGCTTCATAATTCACCAAGATTTCTATGTGGGGATCTCAGTGTGAACCTGTGAATAAGCCGAGCAAATAAGGGTTTCCAAGGTACAAATACGCCTACATGTAAGGAAATCCCAGCAGAAAATTACTTATTTCTCTATCCGCATTTTCAGGTTGATTGGCTAAAATCCCCAGCATCAGCCTGTTAATTACGGCTCGTCGATGGCAAATAGTCAGGACACGCAGTAGCAAGAAAGGGACATACATATGTCATCAAAGAAAAGAATCGCAGCGGTTGCAATTACAGTTGCAGCACTGACAACTGGATCACTAGGTGTAGCTTCGGCTCAAGGTGGTGGGGATAGAGGTTTGGCAAAGGCAACAGCATTAGCCGATCTTGTTAAAGCTGGAACTATTTCTCAGGCACAAGCTGATGCAATTTCAAAGAGATTCAATGAGTTTAAGGCATCGAGAGATAATTTCAGAGCCGCACATAAGGCAGACCACGAGGCACACCGTGCGGCGGTAGAAGGTGTAATCACATCAACTCTTGGTATTGACGCAGCAACCATAAAGTCTCGGCTAGAAGCGGGCGAAACCCTTGCTTCAATCGCAGGTGCCAAAAAAGATGAACTCATTTCAGCACTTGTTACATTACAAATTAAGGAAATAGATGAGCGTGTATCTGCTGGCAAATTGACTGCAGAACAAGCAACCACAATGAAAACCAAAGTAAAAGATCACGTGACTAAGATGGTTGAATCAGGTAAAGGAGCCAAGGGGCTTGGCCACAAAGGCGGCAAGGGCCACAAGGGTTCACGCCACTAACCTGTTCATTACTTCCTCCTAAGAAGTGAAAAGACCCGCCACGTGAGCAATCACTTGGCGGGTTTTTCAATTCCCGTGGCAAGATGCGTCTATGCGTATTCATATTGGTAGCGATCACGCCGGTTTAGAGTTAAAGGCAGCTCTCGTTGAGTACCTGCAGAGCAAGGGCCACGATGTAAAGGATCATGGGCCACACGAGTATGACGCGGTAGATGATTACCCAGATTTTTGTATCCCAGCAGCGATCGCAACCGTTGCAGATCCAGCATCGCTGGGAATTGTTCTGGGTGGCTCTGGAAATGGTGAACAAATCGCTGCCAATAAAGTTAAAGGTGTGCGCGCAGTCCTTGCCTGGAGCGTAGAGACTGCAAAGTTAGGCCGGGATCACAACAATGCAAATGTTGTTGGAATCGGCGGACGGATGCATTCAATTGAGGATTGCAAAGCGATTATCGATGCC
>LIAM01000192.1 GCA_001438925.1 Actinobacteria bacterium BACL15 MAG-120619-bin91
AACGTATTCACCGTAGCGTTGCTGATCTACGATTACTAGCAACTCCGACTTCATGGGGTCGAGTTGCAGACCCCAATCCGAACTGAGACTGGCTTTATCGGATTCGCTCCACCTTGCGGTATCGCAGCCGTTTGTACCAGCCATTGTAGCATGCGTGCAGCCCAAGACATAAGGGGCATGATGATTTGACGTCATCCCCACCTTCCTCCGAGTTAACCCCGGCAGTCTCCTGTGAGTCCCCAACTAAATGCTGGCAACACAGAACGAGGGTTGCGCTCGTTGCGGGACTTAACCCAACATCTCACGACACGAGCTGACGACAACCATGCACCACCTGTATACAGACCTTGCGGCTATGACATCTCTGCCATATTCCTGTATATGTCAAGCCTTGGTAAGGTTCTTCGCGTTGCGTCGAATTAAGCCGCATGCTCCGCTGCTTGTGCGGGGCCCCGTCAATTCCTTTGAGTTTTAATCTTGCGATCGTACTCCCCAGGCGGGGCGCTTAATGCGTTAGCTGCGTCGCACAAACCGTGGAAGGTTCGCACAACTAGCGCCCACCGTTTACGGCGTGGACTACCAGGGTATCTAATCCTGTTCGCTCCCCACGCTTTCGCTCCTCAGTGTCAGTATTGGCCCAGAGACCTGCCTTCGCCATCGGTGTTCCTCCTGATATCTGCGCATTCCACCGCTACACCAGGAATTCCAGTCTCCCCTACCAAACTCTAGCTCGACCGTATCGGATGCAGGTCAGGGGTTGAGCCCCTGATTTTCACATCCGACGTATCGAACCACCTACGAGCTCTTTACGCCCAATAATTCCGGACAACGCTTGCACCCTATGTATTACCGCGGCTGCTGGCACATAGTTAGCCGGTGCTTCTTCTGCAGGTACCGTCACTTTCGCTTCTTCCCTGCTGAAAGCGGTTTACAACCCGAAGGCCTTCATCCCGCACGCGGCGTCGCTGGGTCAGAGTTTCCTCCATTGCCCAATATTCCCCACTGCTGCCTCCCGTAGGAGTCTGGGCCGTGTCTCAGTCCCAGTGTGGCCGGTCGCCCTCTCAGGCCGGCTACCCGTCGTCGCCTTGGTGAGCCATTACCTCACCAACAAGCTGATAGGCCGCGAAGTCATCTTCAACCGAAAAACTTTCCAGCCCCGATCATGCGATCAAGGCTCATATCCGGTATTAGCCCCGGTTTCCCGGAGTTATCCCAGAGTTGAAGGCAGATTCTTCACGTGTTCCTCACCCGTTCGCCGCTAATTCACACCCGAAGGTGCTTCATCGCTCGACTTGCATGTGTTAAGCACGCCGCCAGCGTTCGTCCTGAGCCAGGATCAAACTCTCCATAGAAAGTTTTTTCATGGCTTACGAGACAAACAAACTGTCGTTTATTTTGTCTTTACCAAAGGAAATCAACGAGTATTGCAAGCACTGAATAAACAGTGTTTTACAGATACTTCATTGAAGTATTTATTTAGAAGATGGTTTTCATTAACTGCAAACAAGTTTGCATAACAAAGTAAGCCATCTTCTGGCATTGACTTATGGCACGCTGTTGAGTTCTCAAGGTACGGATGCGCA
>LIAM01000193.1 GCA_001438925.1 Actinobacteria bacterium BACL15 MAG-120619-bin91
GCCCTCTTTGATCCACAGCTGTTGATCTGCTTCATGGGCTAAAGCAGCAGCTGCCTGCGGGTTGTTGCTCATGTAGGAAAAGGCCCAGGTTAGAACATTTGCGGTGGTTTCATGTCCGCTTAAAATTAAGGTTAAAACCTCATCGCGGATATGTTCCATCGAAATGTGTTCCCGCATTTGTAACAAGATGCCCAGCAAATCATCTGTGTGGGTGGTGTTGCTTGCGATGCGGCTTTGAATAATCTCTTCTGCAATATCTGCCAGTTGATTTGCCGCTTCTTCAAATGCAACAAAGTAAGAAAGCGCCGATTTATCAAAGCGCTCAAGGCCGGGCAACATGGTTCGCTCGATTCGATCAATTGCAATCTCCATGGAATGTGCGATCTGGGCGGTGTACTTGGATGAGTCAAGACCAAATAAACATTGACTTACGATCTCTAGGGTTAACGCCATCATCTCGGGGGCTAGGTTGATACTGCTTTTGCCATCCCATTTGCTGATGTGTTGATCAACTAAGCGATGCATGATCGCAACGTATGAATCTAGGTTTCCATGGTGAAAGGGCGGCTGCATTAAGCGGCGGTGATTTAAGTGAATCGGCTCCTCATTAGTCAGCAGCCCTTCACCCAATACTTTGCGCATCCGCGCAAAGCCAACACCCTTCACAAAGTTGTGTTGTTGGGCAACGGTTACTTGGTGGACCGCTTCTGCGGAAAATACTCCGATAAACAATCTGCGGGATAGGTAAAAGGCGCAGGTATCTCCGTACCGTTTTTGCATATTAGATAAAAACTGTGGTGTGTTTCTAATAAAGGTTACGGTCAACCAATCCGATAACAGCGGGTTAGGCCCTGGCAGTGCAGGTTGTGCCCGCCAGTTGCGACGAAAGACCGGCTCTGGAATCGCGGGATACTCCTGCGGGCGAGGTGTATCAAATGCGCGATTGGCATAGGTGGTCATATGAGAAATGTAGACCTTTAGTTAACTTTACGGCCACGTTCGATAGGAAGCGGCCAAGGGATTTTCACACCAAGCTTTTCCGCCGCGTACAGGGGAAAGCGTGGGTTGCGCAAAAACTCACGGGCCATAAAGACCGCATCTGCTTCGCCGGTTTGAATGATGTGATCTGCCTGCTCTGGCTCGGTGATCAGGCCAACCGCCGTTGTCATAATTCCAGTCTCGGTGCGGATTGCCGTTGCAAAGGGAACCTGGAAACCAGGGGTCGCCTTGATCGGTGCGTTATGTACATTGCCACCGGTTGAAACATCTACTAGATCAACACCATGGGCCTTTAACTGTGCACACATTTCGACCGAGTCAATTAGGTTCCAGCCGTTATCGACCCAATCAGTTGCAGAGATGCGAACAAATAGTGGTGTACCTGCAGGGATTGCCGCCTTTACTGCATCAACTGTTTCGATAAGAAAGCGGATGCGGTTTTCAAATGATCCGCCATATTGATCGGTGCGAGTATTTGCAAGTGGAGAGTAAAACTGGTGGAACAGGTAACCATGAGCGGCGTGTAGTTCAATAACATCAAAGCCAACTGCAACTGCGCGCTTTGCAGCTGCTGCAAAATCCT
>LIAM01000194.1 GCA_001438925.1 Actinobacteria bacterium BACL15 MAG-120619-bin91
TTTTGAGCCGACAGGCTCTTGGGTCGCAACGTACTCATCGACAATTGCGCGGAGGATTTCTAGACGACGTGATGACATTTGCTCTAAGGGTACTAGATAGTTATTTCTCGCACGATTCGATCTGCGATCAAACGCCCCGCAGGGCTCAAGATCACTCGATCGGCTTGCAACTCAATAAAACCATTGTCACGGTAGAGCGCTAAGACCTCCATCTGATGGGGTTCTAGTAGCTCAATCTGTAAACCTTCGCGCATACGAATTCCAAGCAGGATTGACTCATCCTTAAGCTGCTCAGCGGTTAATTGCTCACTGTCCAAAATAGGTGTTTCTCCTGCAAACACCTTTTGCTTATAAGTTGTTGGGTGCTTTACATTCCAGAAGCGTTTGGCATCAATATGTGAATGTGCACCAGGTCCTAACCCCCACCAGTTCTTGTTTTCCCAGTAAGCAATATTGTGTCTGCACTGATGTCCTGGCTTAGACCAGTTTGAAAGTTCATACCAAGTAAGACCCTTTGCTTCACACATCTGATCTACCAGCAGATACATATCCGCCATCAGATCATCATTGGGCATTGTTAAATCTCCACGTTTGATCTGCGCGGCTAACTTGGTTCCAGTTTCAACAATTAATGCATATGCACTGATGTGATCAATATCCAAAGAAAGGGCGTTTTCAACTGTTTCACGCCAATCTTTCAAACTCTCCCCCGGTGTTCCATAAATCAAATCAACACTGATGGATTTGAAGCCTGCAGTCCGCGCCATGGTGATTGCTTTTTCAACATTAGCTGGATTATGGGTGCGGTCAAGAACTGCCAACACATGGGGTTTTGCAGACTGCATTCCAAATGAGATTCGATTAAATCCAACCTGTAGATACTCCGCTAACTTTTCAGCGGTAACTGAATCTGGGTTGGCCTCAAGAGTAATTTCGCAATCAGGGGTCAACCCATTGCGTGCCTTTACCGCCGCAATTACTCGACCTAAATCATGGGCCGGCAAAAGCGATGGTGTTCCCCCGCCAAAGAAGATAGTTGGTACTGGGTCGGTTGGTGCGGCAGCTAATTCTTGCAACACCGCATCGATGTAATCATTGCTAACGACTTCAAGGGATGCACCATCTTGTAGCTCTGATGGTGTGTAGGTATTGAAATCACAGTAACCGCAGCGCTTAATGCAGTACGGGATATGGATGTAAAAGGAGAGCATTATTGCCCTGCTTTGCGAGCAGCCTTTACCTTTTCAATATCGGCATCGGTTGCAAGGGCTGCAACGAAGGCTTCTTGAGGAACTTCAACACGTCCCACCATCTTCATGCGCTTCTTTCCCTCTTTTTGCTTCTCCAAAAGCTTTCGCTTACGTGAGATATCTCCACCGTAACACTTGGCCAATACATCTTTACGGATCGCACGAATACTTTCGCGAGCAATAATGCGAGCACCGATTGCAGCTTGGATAGGGACCTCGAACTGCTGGCGCGGAATAAGTTCGCGAAGTTTTCCAGTCATCATCACACCATATGCGTACGCCTTATCGCGGTGAACAATTGCGCTAAA
>LIAM01000195.1 GCA_001438925.1 Actinobacteria bacterium BACL15 MAG-120619-bin91
TTTCATTGTGGTGATACACGCGATGGATTGGTTCATGAGACAAATACTGCAACGTGTCATGCATCCAACCCATGTTCCACTTAAAACCAAAGCCAAGTCCACCACCGGAAGTGTCCCCAGTTACCCCAGACCAAGCCGTTGACTCCTCAGCGATCATCATGATGCCGGGATGGGTTTTATAGGCTGTAGATGTGGCTTCCTGAAGCAGCTGAACCGCTTCTAAATTCTCGCGGCCCCCATGCTTATTAGGTAACCATTCTCCTTCTTCGCGTGAGTAATCCAAGTACAGCATCGATGCCACAGCATCAACTCGTAAACCATCTATATGAAACTCTGTTAACCAGTACAGAGCGCTAGCTACAAGAAAGTTTCGAACCTCATTGCGGCCAAAGTTGAAGATTAGAGTTCCCCAATCAGGATGTTCACCTAATCGTGGATCGGCATGCTCGTACAAAGCGGTTCCATCAAACTTTGCCAACGCCCATTCATCCTTTGGAAAGTGAGCTGGTACCCAATCTAAGATAACTCCGATGCCAGCGTTGTGTAGCGCATCAACTAGAAACTTAAACTCATCTGGGGCTCCAAAACGTGAGGTAGGAGCAAAAAATGAGGTGACTTGGTATCCCCATGATGGCCCATAAGGATGCTCTGTTACGGGCAAGAACTCAACATGTGTAAACCCTTGTTGTTGAATGTACTCAACTAATTCCGTTGCAAGTTCTTTATAACTCAGGCCAACCTTCCATGAACCAAGATGGACTTCATAGACAGATACAGCCGAACGCCACGATTGAAATTGTGACCGTTGCTCAATCCACGGACCATCATTCCATTGGTATTGCGACTCTTCGACAACAGATGCGGTTAACGGTGGAATTTCTGTTGCGCGTGCCATGGGGTCGGCATGATCAACCCAACGACCATCAATTCCACAAATTGCAAACTTGTACTTAGTTCCGGCGCTAATATCGGCAACAAAGATCTCCCAAATACCAGAAGACCCAATGCGGTGCATCTGATGCGAGTTGCGATCCCAGTAATTGTGATCACCAATCAAGGAAACAGCTTGTGCGTTAGGTGCCCATACTGAAAAAGCGGTGCCCAGCAAGACTCCTGCAGCATCACGCTTAACTTGCGCCCCAAGTGCCTTCCAGAGTTGTTCATGGCGGCCTTCTGCAATCAGATACAGATCTAACTCACCCAATGAGGAATGAGGGTTAAGAAATGAGGCAGGCTGATGATTATTCTTGCCTTGACCCTTGAAGAGCTTCGAAAATACGCCCACGTTAGATCTTTACCGAAACAATGTGAGCAACTTTTCCAACTGGACGTGTTGGATTAAGAGAAACATAGGTGTGAGGGCTCCACGTCATGGTTGAACCATCCAATAAATCCTTTACGGCAAACTCATTGCTATGTAGGCCAAGAGCCTCCATATTCCAATGCACAGTTGTTCCTTGAGCAAAGCTTGGATCAAGGTTTACAACTACCATCACTAGATCTTTACCTTCACGCTTTGAGTAGGCGATGATCGCATCCGAGTCTGTCTCATGAAA
>LIAM01000196.1 GCA_001438925.1 Actinobacteria bacterium BACL15 MAG-120619-bin91
CTAGATCTGCGATCTCTTCAGCCTTAGAACGACCATTAGCTGTTAAGTAAACTGTTTCTACTTGTGGGCCACTCTTTGCAACAAGGGCCTCACGTGCACATTGCAAACCTTCTGCAACAAATTGACCCGCGTTCTTTCTCTCCTTGACTCCCCTAGAACCAATAAGAGCCTTAACTCGCGCAATATGTGGCGAGTTAAGGCTCTCAATCATTATTGGAACTTAGAGCGCTGCAAGACTCTTGCGAGCTACATCAACAAGTGTCTTGAATGTTGCAGGATCATTTGTCGCCATATCTGAAAGAACGCGGCGATCTACCTCAACACCGGAAGCCTTAAGGCCCTGGATGAAGCGGTTGTATGTAAGACCGTGTTCGCGGCAACCAGCGTTAATGCGCTGGATCCATAGGCGACGGAAATCGCCCTTCTTATCTTTACGGTCATTAAATGCATAAACCATTGAGTGCGTAACTTGCTCCTTCGCCTTTGTGAAAAGACGTGAACGTTGTCCGCGGTATCCGCTGGCACGTTCAAGAGTTGTGCGACGCTTCTTGGCTGCGTGTACTCCGCGCTTTACTCTCATTTAACCCGCTCCTTACTTCAAACCAAGCATGCGCTTGGCGGTGACTGCGACAGTTGGCTTTGCAGCTGACTCTGTCGATAGACGACGTGTTACTCGTGAAGATTTGTGCTCGAGCAAGTGGCGCTTTCCAGCGCGCTCGTGCATAACCTTTCCAGAACCTGTGATGCGGAAGGTCTTCTTCGCACCGCTATGTGTTTTCATCTTTGGCATCTTCTTAAGCTCCATCCATAGTTTCTGCAGCTGCTTCAGCTTTCGCCTTGCGTGCTGCCTTTGCTTCTGCAACTGCTTCTGTCTTCTTCTTCGTTGGTCCAAGAACCATCGTCATGTTTCGTCCCTCTTGCTTAGGAGCGAACTCAACAAAACCGACCTCTGCAATATCTTCTGCAAGACGTTGCAACATCTTGTAACCCAACTCAGGACGCGTTTGTTCGCGGCCGCGGAATTTCATTGTCACCTTTACCTTGTCGCCACCCTTAAGAAACTTCTCAACCTGACTACGCTTTGTTTCGTAATCGTGATTTTCGATCTTTGGTGTCAAACGCACCTCCTTCACCACAATGTGGGTCTGGTTCTGTCGCGCTTCCCGTGCCTTCTGTGCAACTTCGTACTTGTACTTTCCGAAGTCCATGATCTTGCAAACAGGTGGATTAGCTTCTGGTGCGATCTCAACTAGGTCGAGTCCAACTTCATCTGCCATCTTTAACGCTGTATCGATATCGACAACTCCAACTTGCTCACCGGTGTAACCGATCAAACGAATTTGGGGTGTGCGAATTCGATCATTGATGCGTGGTTCAGTGCTGACTTTGTGCTCCTTCGGTTCGTTAACGCTTTGGTGTAACAGCGCTGCAAAAGACAACCGCAAGGGCAAGAGAAATACTTCTCTTATCCGACAAACCAGCTCGCACTAGTGGCGATGAAGGTGGGAGCGGTAACTCCTCTTGCAGTGGTTGTTACGCCACTGGTCTGG
>LIAM01000197.1 GCA_001438925.1 Actinobacteria bacterium BACL15 MAG-120619-bin91
CGACGGTCTTTGATATCGGCTCCGGGGCGGGGCTGCCCGGCATAGTTATCGCCCTGGCCCGTCCAGATTTAAAGGTAACTCTGATTGAACCCCTGGAGCGCCGTGTGGAGTTTCTCCAAGAGGCGGTTGTTGGCCTTGATATTGAGGTAATCCGCGGCAGATCCCAGGATGTTAAGCAGACCGCCCATTACGTTACCGCCCGTGCGGTCGCCCCCCTTGAAAAACTTAAAAAAATTAGCTGGCACCTCTTGAAAACCAATGGCTCATTACTGGCTATGAAGGGGGAAAAAGCCCAGGAGGAGATGCTCTCTGTGCCAAAGGCGATCCTGCACGAGGTAAATCTTGAGGGAATCGAGCTCGGCCGCATAGTTGAGGTGAGAAAAGGTGCTTAACTACCCACGTGGATGATTCACGTGAAACAAAGAGAGTTGTAGGTACCCGTCGCCTCAAAGAGGCGATGCCAAAGCCCGCCTCCCTGCGGATCCTCACCGTGGCCAACCAGAAGGGTGGGGTTGGCAAGACCACCACCACAGTCAATCTGGCCGCCGCCCTATCTATGGGTGGTTTAAAGGTTGTCGTTATCGATCTAGATCCACAAGGAAACGCCTCCACCGCTTTAGGTGTCGAACATCTTGATAATGCGGGAATTTACGAGGTGTTGATGGGTCAATCAACAATCTCGCAGGTAATCCAAAAAGTTGCAGGCTTTCCATCACTGGAATGTGTTTCATCAAATACATCTTTAGCGCAAGCTGAGATTGAGTTAGTTCCAATGGTTGCACGTGAGATGCGATTAAAGGAGGCGATTGAAGAGTTGGTCGCAGATCGCGCAGCTGTTGGCGAAAGCATCGATTACATCTTTATTGATTGCCCACCATCACTTGGTTTATTAACTATCAACGCATTTACATCCGCAAAGGAGGTATTGATTCCAATTCAATGCGAGTACTACTCGCTAGAAGGTTTGTCACAACTATTAAAAACATTTGAGTTAGTTAAAAAGCGTTTAAATCCAACATTGAAACTGTCCACACTTGTATTAACAATGTATAACAATACAAACCTTGCACAAGATGTTGCTAATGAGATTAGAAAACATTATCCAAAAGAGTTAATTGATATTCCAATCCCGCGCACAGTTAGAGTGTCAGAGGCGCCAGGATTTAAGCAAACAGTAATGACCTACGATCCATTATCTCCTGGTGCGATCGCATATATGTCAGTTGCTCGCGAGTTAGCAGAGCGCGGAAAACAATTTGATTCTAATGTTGTTTCAATAAATTACAAACGTGAAGGTGAGATCGCTTAATGGCACGTCGTGGTGGATTAGGAACAAACCTTGATGCTTTGATTCCAACCTCATTAACAGTTGGTGATACAGAGGTTGGTCAACAAAACCTTGTTGATATCAAAGATATCTCCCCTAACCCACGCCAACCCCGCACACACTTTGATCCTGCAGCACTTGATGAGCTAATCGCATCAATTAAAGAGATCGGTATCTTGCAACCACCAGTTGTTCGGCAAACAAAGGC
>LIAM01000198.1 GCA_001438925.1 Actinobacteria bacterium BACL15 MAG-120619-bin91
TGAAATTGAAGGCGTTGAAATCTCGTGTGGAACCTTGGACATCACCCTCTTTCGTGATGATCTGAGATTGCGCGCACCTAAAGCGATTATGCCGACCACAATTCCACCGAGTGGAGTTGAAAATCGCGATGTGATCTTGGTGGATGATGTTTTATTCTCGGGCCGAACAATTAGATCGGCGCTAGATGCACTGGGTGAGATCGGTCGCCCACGAACTGTCCAACTAGCCGCACTTGTAGATCGAGGTCACAGAGAGCTTCCTATTAAGGCGGATTTTGTAGGAAAAAACCTGCCGACCTCCAAATCCCAATCGGTACGAGTTTTGCTGAGTGAGATAGATGGTCGAGATGAAGTAAGTATCGAAGGGGAGGCGGGCTAATGCGCCATCTCTTATCCATTGCAGATGTTTCCAAAGCAGAAGCGATCTCGATTTTAGATACCGCTAATGAACTGGCAAGGGTCAGCGATGGAGCTGTTAAAAAGCTTCCAACCTTGCGCGGCAGGACGATTGTTAATCTCTTTGCAGAGGATTCGACCAGAACTCGAATCTCATTTGAAGCTGCGGCAAAGAGATTATCTGCAGATGTTATTAACTTCTCCGCTAAGGGCTCAAGTGTGAGCAAGGGTGAGTCGCTCAAAGATACCGCCATGACTTTGCAGGCAATGGGCGCAGATGCGGTGGTCATACGCCACTTCGCATCAGGTGCGGCTCAACGCCTGGCTGATTCTCAATGGATGTCCGGAAGTGTTGTAAACGCTGGCGATGGAACACATGAACATCCAAGTCAAGCCTTATTAGATGCATTCACTATCCGCAAACATTTAGGTCTCGGCAAAAGTGACCTTGAAGGACTTAGCATTGCAATTGTTGGCGATGTGCTGCATTCGCGAGTTGCTAGATCAAATGTCTTGTTGCTTTCAAAGCTTGGTGCAAAGGTAGTTTTGGTGGCACCCCCAACGCTGTTACCAGTTGGTGTCGAAAGTTGGCCGGTCTCTATTTCCTATGATTTAGATTCGGTTATTCCCTTTGTAGATGTTGTGATGATGCTCAGAGTCCAACAAGAACGTATGACTGAGATGTACTTTCCTAATGCTCGAGAGTACTCGCGATACTTTGGTCTAAACTCTGATCGAATGAAATCGATGAAATCTGGTGCGATTGTGATGCACCCAGGTCCTATGAACCGTGGACTAGAAATTTCGGCAGAAGTGGCAGATAGCTCCCGTTCTGTGATTACAGAACAGGTTACTAACGGCGTCAGCGTGCGTATGGCGATCTTGTATGTGCTGTTAACCGGTGGATCCCTAGAAGCTGGAGGAAATTAAGTGAGCGCTATAGATCTAGTTATTAAAGGTGCACAGTTACCAGATGGGAAAATTGCAGATATTTGCATTCAAGGCGAATCAATCATTGATGTTACTGGCTCATATAAAGGCGAATCAGTAACAACCATTGATGCAAAAGGTTGCGTGGTTCTACCAGGTTTGGTGGATTTGCATACTCACCTTCGCGAACCAGGCAGA
>LIAM01000199.1 GCA_001438925.1 Actinobacteria bacterium BACL15 MAG-120619-bin91
CCCATTGGTGCGCACCAGCTGGTGACTTAACAAGTGCCCATTCATGCTTAAACAACATCTCAAAGTATCCGGCATCCCACTTAGTTGGTTCAGAGGTCCACGCACCTTCAATTCCACTTGTAACTGTGTTGCGACCAACACCGCGCTTGGTGTGGTTGTTCCAACCCAAGCCTTGTTCAAAGATATCTGCAGCCTCAGGTGCAGCTCCGAGCAAGGCTACATCTCCATTTCCGTGTGCCTTACCAACTGTGTGACCACCTGCTGTTAATGCAACGGTCTCTTCATCATTCATCGCCATACGTGCAAAGGTTTCGCGAACATGCGCCGCGGTTAGCAATGGGTTTGAAACTCCGTTGATACCTTCAGGGTTGACGTAGATCAATCCCATCTGCACAGCAGCCAATGGGTTTTCAAGTGATGTTGCATCTGTGGTGTCTGCATAACGCTCATCACTTGCCATCATTAATTCTGCCTCTGGACCCCAGTAAATATCCTTTTCTGGATGCCAGACATCTTCACGTCCGAATGCAAAGCCAAATGTCTTGAGCCCCATGCTTTCGTAAGCGATTGTTCCGGCCAAGATAAATAAGTCAGCCCAGCTCAGCTTGTTTCCGTACTTTTGCTTAATCGGCCAGAGCAAACGACGTGCCTTATCGAGGTTGCCGTTATCTGGCCATGAGTTAAGAGGTGCAAATCTAAAACTTCCGGTGCCTGCGCCGCCTCGTCCATCGGCCACGCGATAAGTACCTGCAGAGTGCCAAGCCATACGAATCATTAATCCGCCGTAATGACCCCAATCAGCTGGCCACCACTCTTGTGTCTGTGTCATAAATTGATGTAAATCTTTTTTCAAAGAGGCGACATCTAGTGTCTTAACCTCTTTGCGATAATCAAAATCCTCACCAAGTGGATTTGTCTTACGATCATGTTGGTGCAAAATGTCAAGGTTGAGTGCATTTGGGTACACATATGTATTTGTCTCAGCTCCATGAGTGTTCGCACCATGAGCTACTGGGCACTTTTCATCCATAATTTCCCCCTAAGAGTACGTTCAACTGCCCTAAGTATGGTTTGCACCGTGTTTACCTGCAAATTAAGAGAGATAGGCTTTGAGTATGACCACAACCTTGAAAAAGTGGAGCGCTAGAGATACATCTCGCTGCATCATCACCCCTTCAGATTTAGACCACAAATACAGTCGAGGAGTGCTAGGTATCATCACTGGTTCTGCACAGTTTCCAGGAGTCGCGGTTTTAACAACAGCTGCAGCATCTGCAACCGGTGTTGGAATGGTGCGATTTCATAGCTCCTCAGGTCTTGCACATTTAGTTTTACATACAACTCCATCTGCTGTTGTCCAACCTGGAAAGGTTGCCGCATGGCTAGTTGGAAGTGGGATAGATGCAAAGAAGTACTCAGATTTCACTACCTGGCTACGCCACCGCTGGTTCAAACTAATCCGTTTGCAATCGGTTCCAACAATTTTGGATGCAGGCGCGCTCTCATTAGCAGGCTCCCT
>LIAM01000200.1 GCA_001438925.1 Actinobacteria bacterium BACL15 MAG-120619-bin91
ATGATAGGTCGCACCGCCATGACCCAAGTGGGTATGTTGAACTAATCCAACATTTTCAAGGGTTTCCAGGTTGCGATAGACGGTGGAAAGATTGATTCCAGGATGTGTTTGGCGGACCTTTTCTGCAACCTCTTCCGGTGTTGCATGCCCCAAAGCACGGACAGCCGATAGTACAAGTTCGCGCTGTGGTGTTAAGCGCAGACCCTTTTCATGGAGTTCATGTTTGGCTGCCATAAGCAAAGCCTACCGCCTTACTTTGTGCGTGCGCGAAGTAGAAGCAGGTAAATCTCGCAGCCAAGGCAGAAATTAAAGCCAGCGTTCAAGAAAGCCGCCCCTAATGCGCCTGCAACTGCGATTGAAAAGAGAAGGTCCAACCCAGTTGTAGCTCCGGCGATCGCCACTAATGCGAAGAGCAAGCCAACACTTTGTGCAAACTGCGGAGGACGTACATCCTCTTTTTCAAACTCTGCCTTAAGTCGTGGCTTCACAAAAGTTTTATAAATAAATGCATAGGGTGTGAACTGTGGACCTTTAAATGCACCGATTGCAAAAACAATCGCCTGCGCAGCAATGAACCACACATTGTTAGTTGCGAGCGCTGCTGCCAAAACTACCGTTGTGATCACGGCTCCAAAACGTGGGCCGCGTGCATCGATAAGGGTTGAAACCTTTGCTGAACTTGATACCTGTGTCATTTGAAATCCTTTGTGTTGTTTGTGTGTTTGAAAAAAGGGCGTTAATTGTTAAATGAGGAAACAATTAGCCAAGACACAAGGATGCAGCGATACGGCCGTAATCAATAACGCGGCGCTTAGTAGCTGCTAACAACATGGAATAAGAGTAAAGAGGTTGCGCCAGTTATGCGAGTTGCAACTAATTCGCATTAAGCGATAGCTGCGATCGCCTTAACAACCTGGTCACGCTTAGGTGCACCCACTGCGCGACCAACCTCACGCCCAGCAGAATCCAAAAATAAGGTGGTGGGCGTGCTGCGGATATCCAATTGACGCACCAGCTCTAGGTTCGCCTCTGCATCTACTTCAACATGTGCCACATCGGCCATGTCAGCGGTGACATCCTCAATGAGCAACCGGGTCGCTCTGCACGGTCCGCAAAAGGCCGAGGAGAACTGCAACAGGGTGGCCCTCGAGCCCAAATCAGCCGCGATCATCGCCGCGGTAATCAGCCCCTTATCCGACTTCACCACGATCTTGCCGCGGGTGCGCTTATGCCAAACACCATACGCACTAGCCAGCACCAGCACGATCACAATTGGGAGCAAGGATTCCACGGGAGTAGTCTGTCTCAATGGCGAAGGTTCTGCTACTCACGAACACTCTTGGCGCTAGCGCAGAGGTGCTTCCTGCACTTGGTTTGCTGCAGCATCAAGTTCGCATTTTGCCTGCCGAAGCAAGCGTTCTTGTTGATGCTCCCGATGTTGATCTTGTTTTGATCGATGCGCGCCGCGATCTA
>LIAM01000201.1 GCA_001438925.1 Actinobacteria bacterium BACL15 MAG-120619-bin91
ATTTAATCTATTTGTTAATCAACAGTAAAGCACTATTGATTAAGCCAATCGAATTAAGCTAGAGGAGGTAGTGCATCCCACTGTGCTTGCAAAGTATCTTGGATCTTTGCAACATCCTTTGGATTCTTGAACCATGACTGGATTGCTGGACCAACTACTGGGCCTGCAAAGTCTGGACGAGTATCGCGATCAAGGAACTGAGTGATGTACTTGGCTTCTGCCATAACAGCAAGCTGTTCCTGCTGGAATGGATCGTATGAAGATGTGTCTTGACCCTTGTTCGCAGATGTCATCGGAATACTTGCTCCGTTTGCATCCTTTGCGCCAAGAATTGCGTTAACACCTTCAATGTCTCCAGCAAACTTCAAGAAGTCTGCTCCACCTTCGTTATTTGTACCGTTTGCAGCTACGCAGTAGCCATCAATTGGTGCATCGATTGTGTCGCGGCCATTCTCAGGGTTGATTTCTGGGAATGGAATGATTGAAAGATCAAGGTAGTCAGCCTCTGACTGCTGCTTGAAGTTTCCACCGAACCATGAACCCATAAGCATTGATCCAGCCTTCTTCTGTAGAAGAAGCTGCATAGCTCCATCCCACTCGAGATCTAGAACATTTGGATTCATGTAAGGAATCAACTGTGACCAATATGTGAATACTTCTGTGACCTTTGCATCTGTCCACTGTTCGCGACCTGCAAGTAGATCTACGTGGAACTGGTATCCATTAATACGTGCGTTGAGAATGTCGAATGTTCCCATTGCTTCCCAGCCGCCCTTATCTCCGGCAGCGAAACCAACAAGACCCTTCTTCTTCATTCCATCAAGCATCTTTAGGAACTCATCCCAGTTTGTTACGTTGTCAGCATTCAATCCCAAGTCCTTGAACATTGACTTACGGAAGTGAAGACCCCATGGGTACCAAGATCTTGGAACGAAGTACTGCTTGCCATCAAGACCTGTTGAAGCGATCTTGTAGCTCTCGTCATACTGATCGCCAATTGAGTCCCATACGCCAGTTAGATCTGCAAGCAGACCCTGCTCTGCGAAGAACTGCATGCGATATCCAGCCATCCACTCAAATGCATCATCAGGTGTTCCCTGTAGATATTGTGAGAGGTTGTTCTGGAATGCATTTGACTCAGTTGCGTTATATGTAACTTCGTTGCCTGTCTTTGCTGTGTACGCAGCAAGTAAAGCCTCGTTTTGTGCTGTTGGGCCTGTATCAACAGAGCGAGCTCCGTATGCAAGTGGACCGCTAGCGCTTGAACCGCAACCTGCAAGTAGAGATCCACCTGCTGCGATTCCTAAACCACCAACTGCAGCACCCTTAAGTACCGAGCGGCGGGAAATGCCATTATTTTTTTCTGACATCATCGTCCTTTTCTATTTAATTGAGCCTTCGAAGGTCATTAGGTTTTGAGGGGACAAATCCTTTGGACATGGGGAATCTACGCCTC
>LIAM01000202.1 GCA_001438925.1 Actinobacteria bacterium BACL15 MAG-120619-bin91
AAGTGGGTATGTTGAACTAATCCAACATTTTCAAGGGTTTCCAGGTTGCGATAGACGGTGGAAAGATTGATTCCAGGATGTGTTTGGCGGACCTTTTCTGCAACCTCTTCCGGTGTTGCATGCCCCAAAGCACGGACAGCCGACAGAACAAGTTCGCGCTGTGGTGTTAAGCGCAGACCCTTTTCATGGAGTTCATGTTTGGCTGCCATAAGCAAAGCCTACCGCCTTACTTTGTGCGTGCGCGAAGTAGAAGCAGGTAAATCTCGCAGCCAAGGCAGAAATTAAAGCCAGCGTTCAAGAAAGCCGCCCCTAATGCGCCTGCAACTGCGATTGAAAAGAGAAGGTCCAACCCAGTTGTAGCTCCGGCGATCGCCACTAATGCGAAGAGCAAGCCAACACTTTGTGCAAACTGCGGAGGACGTACATCCTCTTTTTCAAACTCTGCCTTAAGTCGTGGCTTCACAAAAGTTTTATAAATAAATGCATAGGGTGTGAACTGTGGACCTTTAAATGCACCGATTGCAAAAACAATCGCCTGCACAGCGATGAACCACACATTGTTAGTTGCGAGCGCTGCTGCCAAAACTACCGTTGTGATCACGGCTCCAAAACGTGGGCCGCGTGCATCGATAAGGGTTGAAACCTTTGCTGAACTTGATACCTGTGTCATTTGAAATCCTTTGTGTTGTTTGTGTGTTTGAAAAAAGGGCGTTAATTGTTAAATGAGGAAACAATTAGCCAAGACACAAGGATGCAGCGATACGGCCGTAATCAATAACGCGGCGCTTAGTAGCTGCTAACAACATGGAATAAGAGTAAAGAGGTTGCGCCAGTTATGCGAGTTGCAACTAATTCGCATTAAGCGATAGCTGCGATCGCCTTAACAACCTGGTCACGCTTAGGTGCACCCACTGCGCGACCAACCTCACGCCCAGCAGAATCCAAAAATAAGGTGGTGGGCGTGCTGCGGATATCCAATTGACGCACCAGCTCTAGGTTCGCCTCTGCATCTACCTCAACATGTGCCACATCGGCCATGTCAGCGGTGACATCCTCAATGAGCAACCGGGTCGCTCTGCACGGTCCGCAAAAGGCCGAGGAGAACTGCAACAGGGTGGCCCGAGCGCCCAAATCAGCCGCGATCATCGCCGCGGTAATCAGCCCCTTATCCGACTTCACCACGATCTTGCCGCGGGTGCGCTTATGCCAAACACCATACGCACTAGCCAGCACCAGCACGATCACAATTGGGAGCAAGGATTCCACGGGAGTAGTCTGTCTCAATGGCGAAGGTTCTGCTACTCACGAACACTCTTGGCGCTAGCGCAGAGGTGCTTCCTGCACTTGGTTTGCTGCAGCATCAAGTTCGCATTTTGCCTGCCGAAGCAAGCGTTCTTGTTGATGCTCCCGATGTTGATCTTGTTTTGATTGATGCGCGCCGCGATCTG
>LIAM01000203.1 GCA_001438925.1 Actinobacteria bacterium BACL15 MAG-120619-bin91
GAAAAGTAATTTAAAAAGTTACGACCATCATGGTTAAAGACAACCTCTTGTGCGTACTCGAAGGGCTCGATCGTTGGATACTCGCCGCGACCTTTTCCACGCCATGTTCCCACCATCCACGCCAATGGATTGAGATCTGGATGCAGGCCTTCAGGGATTGTAAAGACCATTAGGGACGTTGCCTCCAGTTAGTAATTCGTCGCGCCTGTGATTGGCGACCCTTAAATGCATAAACAAGAAGTGCAACACCTAGTGCAATGGCAACAAGGCCAAGGATTACCGAGGTGAACAACTCCATGGCTTAAGAATAGCGGTTAAACGATTACCTCTTGATTTGCCGGAATTCCCTCGATTGTTAGCGTTGCATCCGTTGGCGTATTGCGCTTAACAACGGCTAGCGCGATCGTTCCTAATTCATGGTGACGGGCAACTGTGCCGACAAAGCCAACTACGACGCCATCATTTTCAACCTTGGTGCCAGCTGCTGGAAAGCCAACATCGCTGCCATCAAGATGCAACATCACCAATCGTCGGGGCGGGTTACCTAAGTTATAAATCTTTGCCACAGTCTCTTGGCCGCGGTAACAACCCTTTTTCATATGAACGGCAGTATTTAACACACCCAATTCATTAGGAATAGATTTGTGGTCGGTCTCAAAACCAATACGTGGGCGCCCCTTTGCAACACGTTCTGCATCCAACGCCCAGGTTCCGACCTGAGTTGCGACCCCACCAAAGGTTTGCTTCATCTCTTCAACCTCGGCACGTGGCACCAAGGCAAAAGGCCCACCGATTTCATCTGCAACACCTGGTGCACGCAGCACCACAAATTCAGCTGTTGCATCCCGCACATCGACCCGCAGCATAAACTTCATCTTGGTCAAGTACTCAACCAACTGTTGAACATAACCAGGATCTAAAACCAAATAGGTTGTTGTGCCATCATCAACTAAGTTAAATTGAAATTCGACATGCCCCTTGGCATCCAAGATCATTGAAGGCATCCACACTCCGGGTTGCAGATCGCTGACAAACTGAGTTGTTAAATCATGGAGCCACTTCAGGCGATCTTCGCCGGTAACGGCCACGATATTAAAGTGTGATAAATCAGCCCAGGCGGTTCCGGATTCAAGTGCGCGTTGTTCCTTAACCGGTTCTCCAAAGTGCCAGACAGCACCTTTGTCAGGACCATCTTCAACTAGAACCGCGCTCATGCAGCGAGTCTATCTAAGAATTAAGCAAGCGGCTCAACGCATGCAGCGCAGGTGCCGTAGATGGCAAAGTGCGTCACATCTGTTTTAAAGCCGTAATCATCAGCTAATGCGTTGACGAAATTAGCCGCCGTTTCAATCGGTGCATCGCCAACAGATCCACACTTTCCGCAGACTAAGTGCAGATGGGTTAACTCTTCAGCTGC
>LIAM01000204.1 GCA_001438925.1 Actinobacteria bacterium BACL15 MAG-120619-bin91
GGCCACACATCAAGGCGACCCAAGTGAAAGATTAAGAACATTTCTACGGTCCAGCGACCAATGCCAAATAAAGGCACCAAGTCTTTAATGATCTCTTCATCTGTCATGTGAGTAAATTTCCGGAAGTTAATGTGACCAGATAGTGATGCCTCGGTAAGCTCACTAATTGTTCGAACCTTTGCCCCAGTAAGTCCCACAGATTGAAGCTCCTTCAAGGAGAGCGCACCAACCTTTGCAGCAGTAATCGAACCCCCGCACTTTTCCTGTAAGCGTCCAGATATTGTGCGTGCCGCTGCCGTGCTTACTTGCTGAGCTATTACAGATCTAATGAGCGATTGATAATGAGTCATAGTCGGCTTTTCGAGGCCGAAGGTGCAGGGAGCAAGATCTTTGATCGCAGGAGCAAAGGCATTATCGATCTTTACAATCTTGCGATTGATTGCGGCTAACTCTTTTGCGCGATCTTGTTCTTGCTTCACCTTTTGACAATCTCAAATATAGAAAAGAAAACTGTCATTAAGAGAATCATTCCGATCCCTTGGAGTCCAGGTGAATCACAATTAACAAGGTGCTCCAGGTTCAGGGGTATCTGGTCCTTGAGTAAAGGCCTTTAAGAACACTGCAATACGAGAGTCGGATGCGTCATCAACTGATAACTGCTTACCCCATGCACTTAAAACAATTGGAGAAGCTAAGTTGTCATAGGGAGCGATCAGGCGATATGAGCTTGGAGTGACAAAAGATTCAAGGGTTTTAATCTGATCTTTTGGAAGTGTGGGTTGGTATGAGATCCAGGCTGCTCCGTGCTCAAGTGAGTGAACACTCATCGATGTATTAACAGGTGAGCTGTAGATTCCACATTTAGTCCAATTAGCAGCATGATCTCCCCCGGTTGGAGGCAGTGTTGTTGGGGCAAGATCTGTAGCGATGTGGTTACGTGAAAGTCCGGTGAAACTTTGAACACCTGCGATTGGCTTAGAGGCGGCTAAATCAAGGGCGCTCTCTTTATTATTGGAGTTAAGAATTGAAAAGGCAGTTGCTCCAACTATTGCAAGCGTGAGTACAAGACCGGTGCCGTAGATATAAAGCTTGCTTTGTCGGTCGTTGGAGGAGGACTTAGGCTTCCCTTTGTTTTTCTTTGAGCTCATTTGGACGAGACTTTCCTTAGTTGATCGGTGAGAAAATTTTATCAATAAACCATTTGCCCGCAACACGTAAAACAACAACCTATACAACGAAAATGCAGAAAGGTGAGCGTAGTTTCAACCTGCGCCCACCTAATTTGAAGAAGAACCGCCCTGTGAACCGGAGACAACATTGTTATGCGTGAGGTCACGCTCAAAAAA
>LIAM01000205.1 GCA_001438925.1 Actinobacteria bacterium BACL15 MAG-120619-bin91
CAAGGTAGGTCGAGTAATTTCCTTCATATGGATATGCGCGACCACGGTCGAGTTCAAGGATCCACTGTGCAACATTGTCCAAGAAGTATCTATCGTGAGTAATTGCAACAACTGCACCCGCATACTTATTGAGATGTTGCTCGAGCCACAAAACTGATTCTGCATCCAAGTGGTTTGTAGGCTCATCAAGAAGCAGGAGATCTGGTGCCTGCAATAACAACTTACATAATGCAACGCGACGTTTTTCTCCACCAGATAAAACTGAAACATCTGCATCAGGTGGTGGGCAACGAAGTGCATCCATCGCTTGTTCCAACTGTGAATCAAGTTCCCAAGCGTTGCGGTGATCTAGCTGCTCTTGCAGCTCTCCCATTTCGGCTAATAACTTGTCGTAATCTGCATCAGGGTTTGCCATCTCGGCGCTGATCTCATCAAAGCGGGCAAGCATCGCTACAGTTTCAGCAACACCCTCTTTAACGTTGTCGATTACATTCTTGGTCTCATCAAGGTGCGGCTCCTGCAACAGGATTCCTACTGTGTAGCCAGGGGTCAGGTACGCCTCACCATTTGATGGTTGCTGTAATCCAGCCATGATCTGCAAGACGGTGGACTTACCAGCTCCATTAGGCCCGACCACACCGATCTTTGCCCCTGGATAAAACATGATCGTTACATCATCAAGGATGACCTTGTCACCGTGCGCTTTACGCGCCTTCTTCATCGTGTAAATGAACTCAGCCATGGAAAGAAACCTTAGTGGTTGTGAGCGGTAGACTTGGCATTACGACCCTCCTACAGGCGCCTGTAGCTCAGTCGGATAGAGCACCCGCCTTCTAAGCGGGTTGTCGCAGGTTCGATTCCTGCCAGGCGCGCAGAGTGTTTCTCAGCTTCAAAGGTCTTTGGGCATAAAAGAACCCAGGGCCACCCTCGTTGCCCTGGGTTCTTTTATTTAGTTATTGGGGATTTAACTTACTTATTTGCGCGAGCGATTAACTGCTTCGCCTTTGCAAGGAATGTGCCCTCAACCACGATGAAGCCCGTTGACGCCGCACCCGCTGAACACTCTGGTGAAAGTAGGTACTCAGCGAGTTCTACGATCGCCTTGCCCTTTTCCTTGTTCTCATAAGAGGTTTCTAGCAACATGTAGCTAACGATTCCGAGTGGATAGGCACCTGGAACCTGTGTCTGGTAGTCGTAAGTAACGATTCCGTCAGCGGCTTGCTTAGCCTCACCCAAGAAGGCTGATACTGCAGCTGATTCAGGAAGGGCAAAGTTGCCAGAAGCGTTTCCGACATACGCGGCGCGAAGTCCAAATGAGGTTCCCCATTGCTTCTCTGCGTAAGT
>LIAM01000206.1 GCA_001438925.1 Actinobacteria bacterium BACL15 MAG-120619-bin91
GGTCTTTCAGCCTTCTTCCACTTCTTAGTTATTTCTCCAAAGTTTTTCCCACGGTACAGCGCAGGCCTTACACAAAACCGTAACTACTTCCGCTGGGTTGAGTACTCCATAAGTTCATCTGTAATGATCGTATTGATCGCTCAAATCTGTGGTGTCTCCGATGTTGTTGCCATCATTTCTCTCTTTGGAGTAAACGCTTCAATGATTCTCTTTGGATGGCTACAGGAAAAGTACGAGACTCCAGGAAATGGTGGCTGGATTCCATTTATCTTTGGCTGTATCGCAGGAATCGTTCCTTGGTTAGCGCTTATCTTCTATGTATTGGCAATCGGTGGACCATCAAACGCCAAAGCTCCTGCATTTGTGTATGGAATCGTTGTCTCACTCTTCGTCCTGTTTAACACCTTTGGAGTTGTTCAATATCTGCAGTACAAAAAGGTTGGTAAATGGTCTGATTATCTTCGCGGAGAAAAGACATACATCACACTGTCTTTGATCGCTAAGTCAGCTCTTGCTTGGCAGGTTTTTGTCGGCACATTGTTTGAATAAGCAAACACCTACACTGTCTCCATGAACGGGTCATTAGCCTTAGTTGGATCGGGTGAGTACCTGCCTGCAATGACCACTTTTGAAAGATCCTTATTAGATGATGGAATCAAAAATGGTAAGCAACCAAATTACATTCAGATTCCAACTGCGGCGGGTCGTGAAAGTGATGATCGCTTAAATTTTTGGAGACAGCTAGGCAGAGCACAAGCAGATGCAATTGGTGTTCCTGCGACATACCTTCCGATCTACACCCGCGATGATGCCTTTAAGCAGGAGCATGTAGATGCTATTAAGGACAGTGCGCTGATGTACATGTCAGGGGGAGATCCGCATTACCTTGCAGAGGTTCTGATCGATACACCTGTGTGGGCAGCGATTGTTGAAAATTGGCAAAGCGGTGCATCCCTTGCAGGATGTAGCGCTGGAGCAATGGTTTTATCGGCGCAGATTCCAAACTTTGGGTTGCTTAAAAAATCATCATCACATGGTTTAAACCTTTTACCTGAGATCCGTGTGATTCCACACTTTAATAAGTTTTTTAAGTGGATTCCAGAAAGTGCTGCCAAGCATCTGCTGCATGTACCCGATGATTCGATTCTGATCGGTGTCGATGAGTTAACCGCGATTGTTAAGCGCTCTGGCGGTACCCACTGGATTGTGGTGGGGGAGGCCAAGGTTCATGTACTGAAAGGTCTGCCAGATCAACAGCTACATGATGGTCAAGAAATAAAATTAACCCTCACCTAAACCGGATTGGTTTACATGAGGGTTAA
>LIAM01000207.1 GCA_001438925.1 Actinobacteria bacterium BACL15 MAG-120619-bin91
CAAGCGCCAAACGCCTGAGACCGCGGTTGTAAAGGTGTATTCAACCAAGTACTCACTGATCAATAGCCCAGGCCTGCGCTTTGCAGTAATTGCAACCCTTGGTCTTTACGCCCTCAACGCGGTGCTCATCCCCTTCTATGTTTTAATCTCAAGGTTTTTCAGCAATCAGGTCGCCATTAATTGGGGCGATTTATTAGCAGCCTCAATTTCAACTATCTCTGTTGCAGCCTTGGGTGCGGTAATCGCTTTGGTGCTATCGGCCCCATTAGGAATCCTGTTATCACGCACATCAACACCCTTTGGCCGCACCGCACAACGCATCATCACCATCGGTCATGGCTTACCAGGTGTTGTAGTTGGTTTAGCGATCGTCTCGATCGGATCAAAGCTCGGTGCCTTGTATCAAACAACATTTTTACTGGCCTTTGCCTATGCTCTGTTATTTCTTGCAAAATCAGTAGCCAGCATGAACTCTTCACTATCACGTGTTCCGAGCAGCGTTAAAGATGTTGCATCCACACTTGGCATGAATCAATGGCTGGTTCTAAAAAAGGTTGTTGCGCCAATCGCAGCACCTGGCATTGGATTGGGAACAATCCTGGTATTTCTCACAGCGATGAAGGAGCTTCCTGCAACCTTGATGCTTCGCCCCACAGGCTTTGAAACACTTGCAACTCAGATCTGGTCTGCAGCTTCGATTAATCGATTTAACGAGGCCGCACCTTATGCATTAATCTTGGTTCTGATCGCAGCACTACCTACATTTTTGATTAGCCGTCCTGATAAAGCAGATCGCAGCTTTATCCAAGAGAGCGCAAGGAGCGAATAGTGAGTTCACTAGAGATTTCGCACCTCAAGGTAAGCCTTGGAAACCGTTTGATTTTGGATGATCTTTCATTCTCATTAGCTGAGGGTCAGATAGCTGCGCTGCTAGGACCATCTGGTTGTGGCAAGACCACCTTGTTGCGCAGTATCGCCGGCTTAATTCAGCCATCTGATGGAACTATCCGTTTTGGTAAGCAGCTTGTTTCCCTTTCATCTCTGGTGATGCCATCACATAAGCGAAAGATTGGTTATGTTCCACAAGAGGGCGCACTCTTTCCTCATCTAAGTGTTGCCGACAACATCTCCTTTGGTTTAGACCGCTCTGTTTTTACAAAGGATCAGATTCGTCAGACAACAAAGGAGATGTTAAACCTGATCGGTTTACAAGGGTATGAAAGCCGTATGCCAAATCAACTATCAGGTGGACAGCAAACCCGTGTTGCACTTGCCCGTGCACTTGCGATTAAGCCCGCTATTGTT
>LIAM01000208.1 GCA_001438925.1 Actinobacteria bacterium BACL15 MAG-120619-bin91
GATTAGATTCAAATGCAAATGAAGAGTCAACAGCGGTTAACTCACCAATCGCGCCGCTATCAATTAACTGCACCGTGCGAATAAGCCGGGGATGAAACCGGGCCCAGACAGCTTCTACCAATAAACGATTATGTGCCTGTGCAACATCCTTCAACTCTTCAACCTGCATCGCATTGAGGGCAAGCGGTTTTTCACATAAAACATCCTTACCCGCCTGCATCGCCTTAATCGACCAGACAACATGTTGATCATTTGCAAGCGAGATATAAACAGCATCTACATCTGGATCATCAATTAAATCCTGATAACTGTGATGAACCTTTACCGGAGACAAAGCAGCAGAACGGATAGGGTCCCGGCTTGCCACCGCATATAACTTGGCATTTTTAGCCTTATGTACCGCAGGTCCCAAAGCAACCTTTGCGATATTACCCGCACCGATAAAGCCCCAGTTGGTACTCATCTGCTTAATCTAGGTTCTCTTACCGCAGGAGAGAAGGAGTTACTGGCAACCCATTTTTCAGAGCTGATGCTTCTGCAGCCTGCATGATCGCAACAACATCTCGAGATTGCTGGGCATTAACTGACATTGCAACTCCCTCATGAAAATACGCCGCTAACGATTTATGGAATGAGTAAGGCTCGACCTCGACGTAATCAACGATCTGCTGCTCTTGATCCTGGCCATAGACAGAGATAATCGCAGGAAGATCGGCAACAGCGCCTTCTCCACTTTCATCCCAATCACCAATAATCGCGCCCTTTGTTCCCAAGACATAAAACTTGGGCTTACGGGCAGCAGCTAAATCTGAGTTCACAAAACTTGCCTGAACCCCATCCTTAAAGTTAATCATCACCTGTGCATGATCGGCATTAGTAATGTGATCCCACACCCGCTTTTGATTTAAACCTGTAACAAAATCCACCTGCCCGGGCAAGATCGCCAAGATCTGATCAATGAAGTGGCTACCCCAATCAAAGATCGCTCCACCTGAAACCTCGGCATTGGAATGCCAGAAATCGCAAGGTCGTGAATATCCGCCAACAAAGCTCTCATAGGAAAAGACCTCACCGATCTCACCCTTGTCAATCAAATCCTTAATTGTTAAGAAATCTAAATCAAAGCGACGGTTTTGATAAACAACCAATAACAGCTGCGAAGCTGCCGCTAACTGCATTAACTCATCACACTGCTCCGTGGTTAGGGCCATTGGCTTTTCTAAAACAACATGAATTCCCAACGCCAACGCCTTTTTGGCCCACGAATAATGACTATTTGGAGGAGTCGAGACAATTACTAG
>LIAM01000209.1 GCA_001438925.1 Actinobacteria bacterium BACL15 MAG-120619-bin91
GGAGCAGATATCGTGTCACGTATTGATATCACGCTAAATCCTGGGGAAAGGGCGTTAGTTCCCACTGGAATTTCAATCGCTCTGCCAGATGGTTACGCCGCCTTTGTTCATCCACGCTCTGGCCTTGCGATTAAGCATGGTGTCACAATGGTGAACGCTCCCGGAACGGTTGATGCAGGTTTTAGGGGAGAGCTTCACTGCATCATGATCAACCATGATCCGAAGGAGTCCATCACCTTTAAAAAGGGGGATCGAATCGCCCAACTTGTGATTCAAAGGGTTGAACATGCCGAGTTTGTTGAGGTACATGACTTACCTGGCTCAGGTCGAGGCAGTGGTGGTTTTGGTTCGACGGGACGCTCATGAGTCAACATCACGAGGATCGCGACAAGGTTGTCAACGCACTAGGTGGAAAAAAGGGCTTAATAGATTCTGGATTGCCGGCGGTAGTATTTCTACTAGTTTTTAACTTTACCAAGGATATTCAAGGGGCAACGTGGGCAGCCCTCTCCCTTTCAATTACTTTGGCCATCATCCGATTAATTCGTAAAGACACCATCCAGCACTCAGTATCTGGTGTGATCGGTGTTTTGATTTGTGCATACTTTGCCAATCGCAGCGGAAATGCAAGTGATTTTTATATCCCGAAACTTCTGACAAACCTTGGCTATGGCTCTGTCTACTTGATTGCCAACCTGGTCGGCTGGCCGATCTTGGGCCTAGTTCTAGGACCACTTCTGGGTGAGAACTTTGCCTGGCGTAACAATCCCGCTCGAAAAAAGATGTATATAAAGGCAAGTTGGCTTTGGGTCGGAATGTTTTTTCTTAGGATTGCTGTGCAGTATCCAATTTACAGAAGTGGAAATGTAAATCTCTTGGGAACGGTTAATTTAGCGATGGGATATCCCTTGTTTTTTGCAACAGCATATGGAACTTGGTTAATAATTAAATCTGGTCCGCCTGCGCAAAAAGTTGCAGATTAAGAGATAAAGCAGGACTTAATAAGTGATTCAGCATCAGCGGATGCAACAAAGAGCAGCTCATCTCCAGCAGCAAAAACATCATGTGCTTGTGCGGTGATTACCCTTCCATCACGAACGATTGCCGCCAACGCTGCATTTTCTGGAAGTTCAATCTCTTCAACGGTCTTACCTATGCAGGCTGATCCATCTGGGAGAGTAAGTTCTACAAGATTTGCTTGGCCTTTTCTAAAAGAAAAGAGACGAACAACATCACCCACGCTTACCGCTTCTTCAACAAGGGCAGAGATTATTCGAGGGGTTGATACCGCAACATCT
>LIAM01000210.1 GCA_001438925.1 Actinobacteria bacterium BACL15 MAG-120619-bin91
GGAGCAGATATCGTGTCACGCATTGAGATCACGCTAAATCCTGGGGAAAGGGCGTTAGTTCCCACCGGAATTTCAATCGCTCTGCCAGATGGTTACGCCGCCTTTGTTCATCCACGCTCTGGCCTTGCGATTAAGCATGGTGTCACAATGGTGAACGCTCCCGGAACGGTTGATGCAGGTTTTAGGGGAGAGCTTCACTGCATCATGATCAACCATGATCCGAAGGAGTCCATCACCTTTAAAAAGGGGGATCGAATCGCCCAACTTGTGATTCAAAGGGTTGAACATGCCGAGTTTGTTGAGGTACATGACTTACCTGGCTCAGGTCGAGGCAGTGGTGGTTTTGGTTCGACGGGACGCTCATGAGTCAACATCACGAGGATCGCGACAAGGTTGTCAACGCACTAGGTGGAAAAAAGGGCTTAATAGATTCTGGATTGCCGGCGGTAGTATTTCTACTAGTTTTTAACTTTACCAAGGATATTCAAGGGGCAACGTGGGCAGCCCTCTCCCTTTCAATTACTTTGGCCATCATCCGATTAATTCGTAAAGACACGATCCAACACTCAGTATCTGGTGTGATCGGTGTTTTGATTTGTGCATACTTTGCCAATCGCAGCGGAAATGCAAGTGATTTTTATATCCCGAAACTTCTGACAAACCTTGGCTATGGCTCTGTCTACTTGATTGCCAACCTGGTCGGCTGGCCGATCTTGGGCCTAGTTCTAGGACCACTTCTGGGTGAGAACTTTGCCTGGCGTAACAATCCCGCTCGAAAAAAGATGTATATAAAGGCAAGTTGGCTTTGGGTCGGAATGTTTTTTCTTAGGATTGCTGTGCAGTATCCAATTTACAGAAGTGGAAATGTAAATCTCTTGGGAACGGTTAATTTAGCGATGGGATATCCCTTGTTTTTTGCAACAGCATATGGAACTTGGTTAATAATTAAATCTGGTCCGCCTGCGCAAAAAGTTGCAGATTAAGAGATAAAGCAGGACTTAATAAGTGATTCAGCATCAGCGGATGCAACAAAGAGCAGCTCATCTCCAGCAGCAAAAACATCATGTGCTTGTGCGGTGATTACCCTTCCATCACGAACGATTGCCGCCAACGCTGCATTTTCTGGAAGTTCAATCTCTTCAACGGTCTTACCTATGCAGGCTGATCCATCTGGGAGAGTAAGTTCTACAAGATTTGCTTGGCCTTTTCTAAAAGAAAAGAGACGAACAACATCACCCACGCTTACCGCTTCTTCAACAAGGGCAGAGATAATTCGAGGTGTTGACACCGCAACATCC
>LIAM01000211.1 GCA_001438925.1 Actinobacteria bacterium BACL15 MAG-120619-bin91
TTGAGCTGTGCAAGAGATTCAGCGGTTAATGTATTAAAGGGACGATCTAATTCTTTGGCTCCAACATCAATTGCACCTAACGCCTCTAACAATGAGTCAGCGCCTGACCCAGAACCACCAATGAGATACACAGATGATGTTCCACGCAGATATAAAAAGGCAACGCGTGGAGTCCATGAAATTTGTGATGTCGCTAAGGATTGGTCAATCTGTTGCACCAACTGCTCTGCCTGTAACTGGGCACCTATCGCAGCTGCCACAGCCCGTACCTTTACAGAAATATCCCCGAGCCTCCAGCTCTCTGGAGTTTTTACAACTCTAACTCCACTCGAACGGATCAGATCAATTGCAGATTGTGGGCCGGTCGATGCATCAATGATTACAAGATCGGGCTTAAGTGCGATTACCTTTTCTGCAAGAACTTGGTGACCAGAGGTAACGATTGGAATTTGCGAGAGCGAATCCTCGCTACTTGAGATATCTCGACCAACGATGATGGATTGCGCGTTGAGAGATTGCATGATCTCAGCAACGCCATTAGCCAAAACAACAACGCGAGATGCCGTAAAGGATGCCGGGGTTGAAAGTGAAATCGATCTCACTTGATCCTGAGAAATTGTTATAGATGTTGCATCTGGGCTTTGCGAACACCCAGAAAGTGCAATCGCAAGCGCGATTATCAACAATTTTCTCACAAGGCTAGTGTGCCAAAACTTTTCACGACAGATCTCTGTGTCCTGTCGGATAAGGCTGGAAGGGCTTCAATTTAGAGTTTGGTCATGAGGAAGATACTGGTGTTACTAGTGGCGTTAGCTGTCTCCTCCATGCCTTCCTCCTATGCAAAATCGGTGAGGGGTTCACAAGATCAAATCCTTTCCGTTTCAAAAACCGCAGTAAAGAGTGGTTCATCTGTAACTGTAAAGGGCCGATACTTTGATGAGACGGTCGGGATTTATCTCGCCTTTTGCGTAATACCTCCAAAAGGCAAAGCTCCTACCCCTTGTGGTGGCGGAGTCAATAAAGCTGGATTAGGTGAATCATCATTTTGGATCTCATCCAATCCCCCACCATATGCAATCGGTTTAACTGAAGAGTTTTTACCCGGTGGACGCTTTATGCAAAAGGTAAAGATCTCAAAGAAGATCGGAAAGTTTGATTGTACCAAGGTGAAGTGCGCAATCACCGTACGAGCAGATCATCTACGCAGTAATGATCGAAGTTCAGATCTATTTATTCCAATAATCGTCAAATGAGGAGAAAAATGAAGAAGCTATTACTTGTTGCATTGATCGCAG
>LIAM01000212.1 GCA_001438925.1 Actinobacteria bacterium BACL15 MAG-120619-bin91
TAATAGGAAGAGAAACTGGAAATTAACGAAAGTTATTTTTTAAGTCTCAACTCTTATTGAGTACCGCCCGTATTTTGAGAACTACACAGTGGACGCGAGCATCTTTGTGGAAAAATTATTAAGCGCACATGGTGGATGCCTTGGCATCAGAAGCCGATGAAGGACGTAGTAGGCTGCGATAAGCCTCGGGGAGTTGTCAAACGAACTTTGATCCGAGGATTTCCGAATGGGGAAACCCAACTGGAGTAATGTCCAGTTATTTCTGCCTGAATATATAGGGCAGATAAAGGGAACGTGGGGAAGTGAAACATCTCAGTACCCACAGGAAGAGAAAACAACCGTGATTCCGTTAGTAGTGGCGAGCGAAAGCGGAAGAGGCCAAACCGATACTGTGCCAAGCCGGCAGGCGTTGCAGTATCGGTGTTGTGGGACCAGTTAGGTTGGACTGCCGTTCAACCAAAGAGTCAAAAACTAGCTAAGTAGATGAATGGCGTGGGAAAGCCAGTCATAGAGGGTGAGAACCCCGTAGTCGAAACTTAGTTAACTCTTTATTGGTATCCCAAGTAATACCGAACTCGAGGAATTCGGTATGAATCTGGCGGGACCACCCGCTAAGCCTAAATACTCTCTGATGACCGATAGCGGACTAGTACCGTGAGGGAAAGGTGAAAAGAACCCCGTAAGGGGAGTGAAATAGAATCTGAAACCGTGTGCGTACAAGCCGTTGGAGCGACGTAAGTTGTGACAGCGTGCCTTTTGAAGAATGAGTCTACGAGTTAGTGTCGTGTTGCAAGGTTAACCCGTCGAGGGGAAGCCGTAGCGAAAGCGAGTCTGAATAGGGCGTTTGAGTAGCACGATCTAGACCCGAAGCGAGGTGATCTACGCATGGCCAGGTTGAAGCGCGGGTAAGACCGCGTGGAGGACCGAACCCACTAATGTTGAAAAATTAGGGGATGAGCTGTGTGTAGGGGTGAAAGGCCAATCAAACTTCGTGATAGCTGGTTCTCTCCGAAATGCATTTAGGTGCAGCGTTGCGTGTTTCTTACCGGAGGTAGAGCTACTGGATGGTCGAGGGGTCCTACAAGATTACCAACATCAGCCAAACTCCGAATGCCGGTAAGTGAGAGCGCAGCAGTGAGACTGTGGGGGATAAGCTTCATGGTCGAGAGGGAAACAACCCAGAATAGCAACTAAGGTCCCAAAGCCTGTGCTAAGTGGAAAAGGATGTGAAGTCGCATAGACAACCAGGAGGTTGGCTTAGAAGCAGCCACCC
>LIAM01000213.1 GCA_001438925.1 Actinobacteria bacterium BACL15 MAG-120619-bin91
AAAGACACCGAGCCTCCGGGAAATCCCAAGCGAGAAGTTGATCCGCATCCTGCTGTCATCAGAAACAAGCGAGTACAGGCGGTAGTACTTCCAACAACATTGCTTGGTGGATTCTTTGGCTCGATCGCAATTGTGACCGTCGCCTTTGCTGAAGCTCGAGGTCAAGCCAACCTCTCTGGAATCCTGCTTGCCATATGGGCGGCGGGTAGCGCTGTTGCCGCAATCATGAATGGTGTTATTAAGTGGAGATTAACAAGTGCTACACGGTTCTTGATCTTTTTATTTGCACTAACGGTTCTTTCGATTCCGATGCTCTTTGTGCACTCAACCACCTGGCTAGCTGTTGCATTGTTCTTTAATGGTTTTGCCATCGCTCCCCTAGTTATTAACGCCTATGGGGTTGCAGAAGGTGCGGTACCTCCAGATCAAATCACTGAAACGCTGACATGGGTGGTTGCAGGAATGCCGATGGGCGGCGCACTAGCTAGCGCTCTATCTGGCCAAATCATCGACAGATTTGGTGCAGACATCGCATACTGGGTTCCCCTGGGATTTATGATCGCGGCATGTGTAGCCACGCTTCCGTATTTCCAGACTTATAAGGGCCTCATCGGCTACTCTCAACCTCGTGACTGAACTACGACTTAATGGAAAGACCGAAGATGGTCTCTACCTTTCATTGCATGACAATGATGGACAGGAATTTACTGTTCGAGTCTCTGACACATTACGAGCAGCTGTCAATCAGCAACGATTGATGGCGGTTCCATCAAATGATGAGCCAACAATTTCAATCAAAGAGATCCAGCGATTGCTGCGTGCCGGACAAACCGCAGAACAAATTGCTCGTGAAAATCAAACCACCATTGAAAAGATAGAACGTTTTGCCGGACCAATTCTTTCGGAACGTATTTACATTATTGATCAAGCACAGCAAATTGCTATTCGTAAAGAAGGTGGACGTGATCCAGTTACCTTACTTGGGACCGTTATCTCACGATTAGCACCACGTAATATTGATTCATCTGAATTGTCATGGGATACATGGCGACTAGAAGATGGAACTTGGACTATCGAACTTCACTATCCAAATAGTTCAGGTATTGGAATTGCACAGTGGAGCTTTGATGCAACCCTTCGCACCGTCACATCTATGGATGAGAATGCGCGCTGGATGATGGGTGATGAGCCCGCACCACGCCAACTTCCAACCGCAGCCCTCGTCCCCACCGAGACATCTCACCCCTCAGAGC
>LIAM01000214.1 GCA_001438925.1 Actinobacteria bacterium BACL15 MAG-120619-bin91
CACTGTAATTAACCAGCCTGGATCTGTTGCTATTAGCTCTGCATTTGTCATGCCTTCACCACCGTAACTACTGCGCCATGTGCGACGCCTAGGTTTACCAACAATTGAGAACCCCGTGAGTTACGTGGTGCCCACACCGCATCATCATGAATATTTTCAACCAAGGCAGAAAGGGTTACAGAGCCTTGGTTAGTTGAAATCTTGAGCTGATCTCCATCAACAACACCCATTGCTTCAGCACGCTTTGGAGAAATAACGGCAACGGTTCTGCGAGCGGTGCCAGCAAGGTGTTCTTCACCTTCTTGCAAAGTTCCAAGATCCAACAGGCGACGCCAGGATGTAATCAAGGCTTGATCGCTATTAAGTGATGGTTGTGCTTGTGCAGAAACTGTCCTAAATGTTGCACGTGAACCATCCCAAGTACCAAGAGCTGCAATCTCCTTAGCTGCTGCAGTTACTGTTCCGAGGTTGAGAGAAATTCCCATCTCTTCTGCGATCATCGAAAGAATTCTTAAATCACTGCGATTGAGTGAATCGGCGACCGCTGCATCAAATGAGCGAGCACGACCCTCCCAGTTTAAAAATGATCCAGATTTTTCAGTCACAGCTGCAACTGGAAGAACCACATTTGCTCTAGCGGTTACCGCACTTGGTGCGATTTCAAGTGAAACGACAAATGCTTTATCAAGAGCAGACAAGGCACCTTGGCTATTATCGCCATCTAGTGGATCTACTCCACCAACCAGTAGCGCACCGATCTGTCCCGCATTAACCGCATCAATAATCTGTGAGGTTGAGCGACCAACTTCAGCTGGAATTGAATCCGTACCCCAAGCCGCTGCAATATCTACACGTGCTGCTGCATCAGTAATGGGACGACCGCCAGGCAGAAGATTTCCAATTGCACCAGCTTCGATCGCACCACGTTCACCTGCACGACGTGGGATCCAAGCAAGCTTTGCACCAGTTGAATCTGCAAGAGCTGCAACCGCCGATAGTGCGCCTGCGCTCTCAGCTGCACGCTCTCCCACAAGAATGACCGACTTGTCAGTCAATTTCTGCGCAGCAATTGCTGCAGCCTCTTGTCCTGGAGCAACCTTTACAAACTCAGCCTTTAACTTATCTACCGCAATAGATTCCTTTGATCCGATTGAAACAACCCTCAAAGCCCGCTTACGGTACTGCTTATTGATGCGAAGGAAGACAATTGGGGACTCTTCCTCTGGCTCAAAGCCGACTAAC
>LIAM01000215.1 GCA_001438925.1 Actinobacteria bacterium BACL15 MAG-120619-bin91
AACTGTAATTAACCAGCCTGGATCTGTTGCAATTAGCTCTGCATTTGTCATGCCTTCACCACCGTAACTACTGCGCCATGTGCGACGCCTAGGTTTACCAACAATTGAGAACCCCGTGAGTTACGTGGTGCCCACACCGCATCATCATGAATATTTTCAACCAAGGCAGAAAGGGTTACAGAGCCTTGGCTAGTTGAAATCTTGAGTTGATCTCCATCAACAACGCCCATTGCTTCAGCACGCTTTGGAGAAATAACGGCAACGGTTCTACGAGCGGTGCCAGCAAGGTGTTCTTCACCCTCTTGCAAAGTTCCAAGATCCAACAGGCGACGCCAGGATGTAATCAAGGCTTGATCGCTATTAAGTGATGGTTGTGCTTGTGCAGAAACCGTCTTAAATGTTGCACGTGAACCATCCCAAGTACCAAGAGCTGCAATCTCCTTAGCTGCTGCAGTTACTGTTCCGAGGTTGAGAGAATTTCCCATCTCTTCTGCGATCATCGAAAGAATTCTTAGATCACTACGATTGAGTGAATCAGCGACTGCTGCATCAAATGAGCGAGCACGACCTTCCCAGTTAAGGAAGGATCCAGATTTTTCTGTAACCGCTGCAACTGGCAGAACAACATTTGCGCGAGCTGTTACCGCACTTGGTGCGATTTCAAGTGAGACAACAAATGCTTTCTCCATTGCAGAAAGTGCAGCTTGGCTATTGTCGCCATCGAGTGGATCTACTCCACCAACAACAAGTGCGCCAATCTGTCCTGCATGTACCGCATCAATAATCTGTGAGGTTGAACGACCAACTTCAGCTGGAATTGAATCTGTATTCCATACAGCTGCGATATCAACACGAGCTGCAGCATCAATTACTGGACGACCACCAGGCAAAAGATTTCCAATTGCTCCAGCTTCGATCGCACCACGTTCACCAGCGCGACGTGGAATCCACGCAAGCTTTGCACCAGTTGAATCAGCAAGTGCGGCAACAGCGCTCAGTGATCCTGCGCTTTCAGCTGCGCGCTCTCCGACAAGGATTACCGACTTATCGGTCAACTTCTGTGAAGCAATTGCTGCAGCTTCTTGTCCTGGGGCAACCTTTACAAACTCAGCCTTGAGCTTGTCTACCGCAATAGATTCCTTCGAACCGATTGAAACTACCTTCAAAGCACGCTTGCGGAACTGCTTATTGATACGTAGGAAAACAATTGGTGACTCTTCTTCTGGCTCAAAACCAACTAGA
>LIAM01000216.1 GCA_001438925.1 Actinobacteria bacterium BACL15 MAG-120619-bin91
GAGATGGATGCGTTGATTCAAGAGTCTGGTGAAGGCGCAGGCGATGATCAAGCAGATGCGGGAACAAAGACCTTTGAGCGTGAACATGAGATGTCATTGGTGATCAATGCGCGTGACATGGTTTTGCAAACTGAACGTGCTCTCGAAAGAATCGATAACAAGAGCTACGGTAATTGCGAAGAGTGCAGCGCGCCAATCGGTAAGGCACGTCTTCAAGTATTTCCTCGCGCAACTCTCTGCATGCTGTGCAAGCAGAAGGAAGAACGGCGCTAAGAGTGCGCAGATGGCGCACACTCTTTAGTGTTGCCTGGGCTATTTGGGTCATTGATTTAGCGACCAAGATTTGGGCGGTCAACAATCTCTCATTTAGATCAAACATCAATGTAATCGGTGATTTTTTCCAACTTACCCTAGTTCGAAACCCTGGTGCCGCCTTTTCCTTCGCCTCAGGTGCAACTGTTTTTCTCACAGTATTTAGTTTGATTGTGATGACGGTGATCTTGTATTACTCACCACAGATAACCTCCCGTGGCTGGGCTGTTGTACTGGGCTTGGTGCTAGGTGGGATTTTGGGCAATGTGGTGGATCGTATCTTCCGAGAGCCTGGTGTACTCAGAGGACATGTGATTGATTGGATGCAGCTACCTAATTGGCCTGTATTTAACATCGCAGACTCAGCAATCGTTGTGGCTGCGGTACTTGCAATGATTCTCACCGCTAGAAATATTCCACCAATAACAAAGGTAGGCTCGCAACCATGAGCAACCGCGAATTACGCACCTTATCGGTGCCAGAAGGAGTCGCGGGAGAGCGAATCGATAGCGCCTTAACACGAGTCTTGGGTTTATCCCGCACCGCGGTAGTCAAACTCCTGGAAGATGGCGACATCACAACTGGTGGAAAGGCGATGCCCAAATCTGATCGAGTCACCGCTGGGCAGATTATTGAAGTTCTCATGCCCGCACCGATTAATACAGATCCAATTCCACTTACCCCATTAGAAGGTCTCACCGTTGTTTACGATGATCAAGACATTATTGTCATCGATAAACCAATTGGATGCGCCGCTCATCCAAGTCCAGGGTGGACTGGACCAACAGTTGTTGGTGCATTAATGGCAGCTGGTTATTCAATTTCGACTTCAGGTCCGGCAGAGCGTCAAGGAATTGTTCATCGTTTAGATGTTGGAACAAGTGGATTAATGATTGTCGCCAAGAGCGATAAGGCA
>LIAM01000217.1 GCA_001438925.1 Actinobacteria bacterium BACL15 MAG-120619-bin91
GCGAATACCTGGGGTATCAATTATCCATCCATCACTATCTACTAACGGCAATGCAATAGCGCTAGAAGAGGTATGACGTCCACGGCCTGTTGCAAGATTTACATCACCAGTTGCACGATTGCTTTCAGGAATTAATGCATTGATCAATGTTGATTTACCAACACCTGAATGGCCAACCAAAACTGAGATTTTTCCTTCTAGTACTTGGTGCAACTTTGCTAAATCTTTCTCCCGTGATTGGCTCTTGATCGCGGAGTGAATAATTTCCACATCTAAATCGGCATACTCTGCAAGAAATGTGGGCACTTGACTAATATCAGTTTTTGTAACAACAATCTTAGGAACAATACCCTCGGTAAATGCTGATACTAAGAAGCGATCAATTAAACCTCGACGTGGTTCGGGATTAGCTGCCGCTACAACAATTACCAGCTGATCTATATTTGCAACGATTGTGCGCTCTACTTGTGCGGCATCATCAACCGTTCTACTTAATGAGTTACGACGCTCTTGAACGGCAACGATACGTGCAAGGCTTCCCTCTGCTCCAGAAGTATCTCCGACCAAAGAGACATAATCCCCGGTTACAACTGATTTTGGACCCAGCTCGCGTGCACGCATCGCGGTAACAATGGTTCCATCCTCGACAATACAAGTCTGTCGACCACGATCTACCGTTGTTACAAGAGCTGAAATCGCATCGTTATGTGATGGACGATCCTTGCTTCGCGGGCGGGTGCTACGAGATGGGCGTATTCGCGCATCTGATTCATCATATTCGCGCGGACTCATACTAAAAGTGAGCTCCAAAGCCCTGGAAAATCCGGAAGAGTTTTACGGGTTGTTGCGATGTTTTCTACTTCTATGCCTGGAACAACAAGGCCCAATACAGCACCAGCTGTTGCTAAGCGGTGATCCTCATATGTATGGAAAACACCTCCATGCAGTGGGGCCGGAGTGATGTGAAGTGCGGTCTCTTCTTCAACAACAACGCCACCTAGCGCGTTGATTTCACGGGTTAACGCAGCAAGTCGATCTGTTTCATGCAAACGCAGGTGACCAATTCCGCGCAAATGTGATGGTGAATCGGCAAGGACGGCCAGCGCTGCAATAGACGGGGTTAGTTCGCCTACATCATGTAAATCAATATCGATTCCATGAATTGTTCCGCTGCTCTTTAACGTTAACCCGGCATCGCTCATTGAAACAGTTGCACCCATAGTCGT
>LIAM01000218.1 GCA_001438925.1 Actinobacteria bacterium BACL15 MAG-120619-bin91
GCGAATACCTGGGGTATCAATTATCCATCCATCACTATCTACTAACGGCAATGCAATAGCGCTAGAAGAGGTATGACGTCCACGGCCTGTTGCAAGATTTACATCACCAGTTGCACGATTGCTTTCAGGAATTAATGCATTGATCAATGTTGATTTACCAACACCTGAATGGCCAACCAAAACCGAGATTTTTCCTTCTAGTACTTGGTGCAACCTTGCTAAATCTTTCTCCCGTGATTGGCTCTTGATCGCGGAGTGAATAATTTCCACATCTAAATCGGCATACTCTGCAAGAAATGGTGGGACCTGGCTAATGTCTGTTTTTGTCACAACAATCTTTGGAACAATACCCTCAGTAAATGCTGATACTAAGAAGCGATCAATCAAACCTCGACGTGGTTCGGGATTAGCCGCTGCTACAACAATTACTAGTTGATCGATGTTTGCAACGATGGTGCGCTCAACTTGTGCAGCATCATCGACGGTTCTACTTAAAGAGTTGCGACGTTCCTGAACCGCAACAATTCGAGCAAGGGTTCCTTCAACACCAGAAACATCTCCGACTAATGAAACATTGTCACCGGTTACAACTGATTTTGGACCTAGTTCGCGGGCACGCATCGCGGTAACAATGGTTCCATCTTCGGTAATGCAGGTCTGACGACCTCGATCTACCGTTGTTACAAGAGCTGAGATTGCATCGCTATGTGATGGACGATCCTTGCTACGCGGGCGGGTGCTACGAGATGGGCGTATTCGCGCATCTGATTCATCATATTCGCGCGGACTCATACTAAAAGTGAGCTCCAAAGCCCTGGAAAATCCGGAAGAGTTTTACGGGTTGTTGCGATGTTTTCTACTTCTATGCCTGGAACAACAAGGCCCAATACAGCACCAGCTGTTGCTAAGCGGTGATCCTCATATGTATGGAAAACACCTCCATGCAGTGGGGCCGGAGTGATGTGAAGTGCGGTCTCTTCTTCAACAACAACGCCACCTAGCGCGTTGATTTCACGGGTTAACGCAGCAAGTCGATCTGTTTCATGCAAACGCAGGTGACCAATTCCGCGCAAATGTGATGGTGAATCGGCAAGGACGGCCAGCGCTGCAATAGACGGGGTTAGTTCGCCTACATCATGTAAATCAATATCGATTCCATGAATTGTTCCGCTGCTCTTTAACGTTAACCCGGCATCGCTCATTGAAACAGTTGCACCCATGGTTGT
>LIAM01000219.1 GCA_001438925.1 Actinobacteria bacterium BACL15 MAG-120619-bin91
GCCAACAACTACGGCAACAACTCCGAGTGTAGAAAAATTGGTGTAGTAACGAACTACCGCAGATTGTGCGATTGCTCCTGCAGAGTTATCAACTCGACTGACATATCCAAGGGGCACACCTGGAACAAATGGTCGATTGGATGAGCTTCCACGGGCTAAGAGAACATCTCCAACGCTTACGGTGGTGGAATTATCAAGCAATTGCAGGGTTGCTGAGCGATTTCCTTGCCCTGACAAGATTCCAATTTGCTGGCTACCTGCAATGCGTGCACCAATCTTGAAGGCTGGATCACTGGCAAGTTGAATCAAAGCTGAGTTTGGATAAACATCTTTTACAACTCCAGCAATTCCATATTGAGAAAGAACGGTCATGTTCTTTCTGATGCCCGCCTTGCTTCCTGAATCTATTGTCAATGTTTGTGAAAAGGATTGGCTTGAGCCTTGGCTTATTACCTTGGCGTTTACAACTTTATAACCAGCAATGCCCGCCAAATCCAAAATATCTTTTAGCTGCTCTAATTGGGCATCAGCATTCTTACGATTGAGTAGAGTAACTTTGAGCCTAGCATTCTCTGCTTCAAGCTTTTCAATCTGATTGTCGGTGCGACCAAGGTTGCTCACATCAGAGAAGAAATCTTTAATTGGGTTTAAGACAACCGCTCCAGCGCGCTGAAAGGGAGAGAGCACGGTTTGCGTTCCCTGCTTAAAACCGTCAATGACTTTTACGCCACGAAGATCCAAGGTAATCAGGAACAGTGAGGTGACAATTAAGACCACCAACAACAAACGTGCGCGACCCCCGTTACGCATTGAAGGAAGGCCTTATCGACGTGGCTCGGAGATTAGAACCTTCTCAAGAGCTTCAAACTCCTCGATGCACTTTCCGGAACCCTCAGCAACAGCATCCAAGGGACGCTCTGCGATGTGAATTGGCATTCCAGTCTCTTTGCGAAGGCGTTCATCTAGACCCTTAAGAAGTGCTCCACCACCGGTGAGAACAATTCCGCGATCCATTAAATCTGATGCAAGCTCTGGTGGAGTCTTATCCAATGTGCTCTTTACCGCATTAACGATTGAGTTCACTGGCTCTTCTAGTGCTTTGCGAATCTCTGCAGCAGATACAACGATTGTCTTTGGAAGACCAGTTGCTAAATCGCGACCACGAATCTCTGCATCATTTTCGCCAGCTAATGGGTAGGCAGATCCGATA
>LIAM01000220.1 GCA_001438925.1 Actinobacteria bacterium BACL15 MAG-120619-bin91
AGCAGTCTTTCTCATAGCATTTATGTCATTAACGACATTTACAACCCAACGTCAATTAATGACAAAGGGTATGCCAAAGATGGATTCATCAAACAATATGATGTTGCAACAACAAAAAATTATGTTGTATGCATTTCCGGTAATCTTTGCAATCACCGGTGTTAACTTTCCAGTTGGTGTTTTAATTTACTGGTCGACAACAAACTTGTGGACATGGGGACAGCAGTACTACGTGATTAAGCGAAACCCAACACCAGGATCTCCGGCCTATGAAGAGCTTCAAAAGAAGCGCAATAAGAAAAACGGTGTGGTTGAGAGTCAAGAGCCAGAGGCCCCTGAAGGAACAACTATGGAAAAGGGCCAGCGCCAACAACCAAAGAAGAAGAAAAAGAAGAAGTAAGCGTTGTAAAACGGACAAATACTATTAATTCACTACAATCCCGACAAAGGGGGCATCATGGCAAAGGCTAAGGCAGAGACGGTAGAGAGCGCAGAGGTAGTTGTTGAAGAGAAGGCGGCAAAGGCCCCTAAAGGGGTAGCAAGGCTTGAGGAGGAGGGGGATATCGCCGCCGATTACCTTGAGGCGTTGCTAGATATCGCCGATCTTGATGGGGATATCGATATCGATGTTGAAAATGACCGCGCAGCGCTAGCGATCGTGGGCGGCAAGCTCAACCACCTTGTGGGCCGAGATGGCGAGGTTTTGGATGCGATCCAGGAGCTCACCCGCCTGGCGGTACAGACCTCAACCGGTGATCGCAGCCGTTTAATGCTAGATATCGATGGCTTCCGCGCCGGCCGTAAAAAGGAGCTCAAAAAACTGGCCGAGGATATGGCTGAAGAGGCAAAGAGCACCGGCAACTCAATTAAGTTGAAGCCGATGAACGCCTTTGAGCGCAAAATCATCCATGACACTATTCAGGATCTTGGGTTAAGCAGCGAATCTGATGGGGAAGATCCAAACCGTTTCGTAGTTATCTATCCAGCGTAAAGCCCCATTGGATAATTCAGTGGCGGTTTCACGTGAAACCCTCATCGCGAGGCACTTTCCAGATGTTGAGCGGGTTCACGCCTACGCCAGATTCCTAGAAACCGCGGGAATTGAGCGTGGATTGATCGGTCCCCGCGAAGCTGACCGTATCTGGGAGCGCCACATCCTCAACTGCTTACCCGTCACCACCCTCTTCACAGAAGGGA
>LIAM01000221.1 GCA_001438925.1 Actinobacteria bacterium BACL15 MAG-120619-bin91
AACAGTTTTTCTCATTGCATTTATGTCATTAACGACATTTACAACCCAACGTCAATTAATGACAAAGGGTATGCCAAAGATGGATTCATCAAACAATATGATGTTGCAACAGCAAAAAATTATGTTGTATGCATTTCCGGTAATCTTTGCAATCACCGGTGTTAACTTTCCAGTTGGTGTTTTAATTTACTGGTCGACAACAAACTTGTGGACATGGGGACAGCAGTACTACGTGATTAAGCGAAACCCAACACCAGGATCTCCGGCCTATGAAGAGCTTCAAAAGAAGCGCAATAAGAAAAACGGTGTGGTTGAGAGTCAAGAGCCAGAGGCCCCTGAAGGAACAACTATGGAAAAGGGCCAGCGCCAACAACCAAAGAAGAAGAAAAAGAAGAAGTAAGCGTTGTAAAACGGACAAATACTATTAATTCACTACAATCCCGACAAAGGGGGCATCATGGCAAAGGCTAAGGCAGAGACGGTAGAGAGCGCAGAGGTAGTTGTTGAAGAGAAGGCGGCAAAGGCCCCTAAAGGGGTAGCAAGGCTTGAGGAGGAGGGGGATATCGCCGCCGATTACCTTGAGGCGTTGCTAGATATCGCCGATCTTGATGGGGATATCGATATCGATGTTGAAAATGACCGCGCAGCGCTAGCGATCGTGGGCGGCAAGCTCAACCACCTCGTGGGCCGAGATGGAGAGGTTTTGGATGCGATCCAGGAGCTCACCCGCCTGGCGGTACAGACCTCAACCGGTGATCGCAGCCGTCTCATGCTAGATATTGATGGCTTCCGCGCCGGCCGTAAAAAGGAGCTCAAAAAACTGGCCGAGGATATGGCTGAAGAGGCAAAGAGCACCGGCAACTCAATTAAGTTGAAGCCGATGAACGCCTTTGAGCGCAAAATCATCCATGACACTATTCAGGATCTTGGGTTAAGCAGCGAATCTGATGGGGAAGATCCAAACCGTTTCGTAGTTATCTATCCAGCGTAAAGCCCCATTGGATAATTCAGTGGCGGTTTCACGTGAAACCCTCATCGCGAGGCACTTTCCAGATGTTGAGCGGGTTCACGCCTACGCCAGATTCCTAGAAACCGCAGGAATTGAGCGTGGGTTGATCGGTCCCCGCGAGGCTGACCGTATCTGGGAGCGCCACATCCTCAACTGCCTACCCGTCACCACCCTCTTCACAGAAGGGG
>LIAM01000222.1 GCA_001438925.1 Actinobacteria bacterium BACL15 MAG-120619-bin91
TGTTTTACTTGAAGAGATCCGTGGATTAAATGAACGCGGCATCGATACAAGTAAGTTATTGATCTCTACCAACGCGCATTTAATTACCCCGTATCACCGCACCATCGACAAGGTCTCAGAGCGCTTTTTAGGTAAATCAAAGATTGGTACAACTGGGCGTGGAATTGGGCCGGCCTATGCTGACAAGATCAACCGCATCGGTATTCGCGTTCAGGATTTATTTGATCCATCAATCCTTCGCCAAAAGCTTGAAGGTGCGCTACGCGATAAGAATCAGATTCTCATTAAGGTCTTCAATCGCAAGAACATCGAAGTCGATGAGGTTCTAGATGAGTATTTGAAGTATGCCGATATCTTGCGACCATATGTCGCCGATACTGTTTTGATTTTGGATCAGGCCCTTAAGGCTGGAAAAAGAGTGCTACTTGAGGGTTCTCAGGGCACCTTGCTCGATGTTGATCACGGTACATATCCATTTGTGACCTCAAGTAATCCAACCGCAGGTGGTGCTTGCACAGGTTCAGGAATTGGGCCAACAAAGATTGAAAAGGTAATTGGAATCGTTAAGGCCTACACAACACGTGTGGGTAGCGGACCATTCCCTACCGAGCTATTTGATGAGGATGGTGAAGCGCTACGACGTATTGGTGGCGAAATCGGTGTGACCACAGGTCGTGCACGTCGATGTGGATGGTATGACGCACCGATCGCTCGTTATGCGGTCCGTGTTAATGGTCTAACAGATTTCTTCCTAACAAAGTTAGATGTTTTAACTGGCTGGGAGAAGATTCCAGTGTGCGTTGCCTACGAGATTGATGGAAAGCGTGTTGAAGAGCTACCTGCATCTCAATCTGATTTCCACCACGCAAAACCGATTTACGAGTACCTACCTGGCTGGACTGAAGATATTTCAGCTGCGCGCAAACTCTCTGATCTGCCAAAGAATGCACAGGAGTATGTTGCATTTCTTGAAAAGATTTCAGGTGCGCCAATGAGCGCGATTGGTGTCGGTCCCGGTCGCGATCAAACAATTGTTGTAAAGGATTTCATCTAAGAATGAAAATCCTCCTAGTCGGAAGCGGCGGTCGCGAACACGCACTAGGGGTAGGACTACAAGCAGATCCAGCATGTACACAACTTCATGTCGCACCTGGAAATCCAGGGATCGCAGAGTTTGCACAATGTCATCCAGTCTT
>LIAM01000223.1 GCA_001438925.1 Actinobacteria bacterium BACL15 MAG-120619-bin91
CCAAGGAGCGTGTACAGGGTGGCGATATGAAGGTAATGAATGACAAGGCATCGCCTCGCGTCACCATTATTAAACACCCAGATGTGCGTCGTTCTTTGATGGTTCAGAAGTCTTACAGCGAAGGTATGCGTGCACTTGTTCTATACACCGCATCAATTCAAGATGAGATTGAACTTGCGATCAAGGCCGGTGATAAAGAACGTGCAGAAGATATGGAAAAGCTCAACGATCTTTTGCTACCTGTTGTCAAGGGTTATGGATCTGAAAAGTCTTGGACACTCTTGGGAACAGAGTCGCTACAAACATTTGGTGGCGCAGGCTTTACCCGTGATTGGCCTATTGAACAGTATGTACGTGATGCAAAGATCGATACCTTGTATGAAGGTACAACTGCGATTCAAGGTTTGGATTTCTTCTTCCGAAAGATTGTTAAAGATGGTGGACGTGCCATTGGTCTATTAGGTAAAGAGATTCAGAAGTTCGCTGAAAGTGGTGGCGTACATGCTGATGAAAAGCAAGCACTTCTTAAGGCACTTGGTGATCTCAATGCGATTGTTGCGGTATTGGTTGGCCATGCGATGGAGTCACAGACAGATCCGGTAAAGATCTACACAGTTGGTCTTAATACCTCCCGTTGCTTGATGGCTGTTGGCGACATCATTACCTCGTGGTTGTTATTACGTCAGGCAGATATCGCGGCAGAAAAACTGCCAAACGCAGGTAAAGATACAGATTTCTATACCGGCAAGATCGCTGCTGCTAAGTTCTTTGTTCGCAACAATCTGCCACATATCACCGCAGATCGTAAGATTGTTGAAGCAACAGATGGATCGATCATGGAGCTACCTGAATCAGCGTTTTAGACCTGAATCTGCTTTCTAGCTTTGTGATGTAACCTTCTCGGATGCTTACAAAGCACCGCGGTGAGTTTTACCTCATTATGGGTGGCCTTATCTTCTCCTTCAATGGGGTTATCTCCACTATTGTTTTAGAGCACATAACCCCATTTCGTTTGGCGCAGGTACGTTCGATCGGTGCATTTTTCATACTCCTAGCGATTACCTTGTTTATTGATCGCCACTCTTTGAAGGCTCCTAAGAAGTTGATCCCAAAGCTAGCCGCCTATGGAGTTATTGGTTTTGCAGCGGTTCAAGCCGGTTACTTTCTAGGGATCCAGCG
>LIAM01000224.1 GCA_001438925.1 Actinobacteria bacterium BACL15 MAG-120619-bin91
TTGGGTACTACCGACAGGTCCCGGAGTGCGAGTAGATGCTGGATTCCAAGGTGGAGACACTATTGGCGGAAACTTTGATTCTTTGCTTGCAAAGTTGATTGTTACCGGTGCAACTCGACAACAGGCGATTGAGAGAGCTCGACGTGCATTATCTGAATTTGTTGTTGATGGTTTAGCAACAGCGATTCCATTCCATAGAGCAATCCTTGAAGATCCCGCTTTTACCCACGAGTTTAAGGTGTATACGAGCTACATTGAAAATGAGTTTCACAATGAAATCCCTGCATTTGCCTTTACCGAACCGCCTCTTGAAACTCATATGGCCCCTGAAAATCTCATAGCCGAGGTCAATGGCAAGAGATTTGAAATCCTGGTTCATGCACCAAAGCCGGTCATAAAACGCCACCGTGCAAAACAATCCATGGTGGGTGGCTCTAGCGGTTCGGGATTAGTCAGCCCTATGCAAGGAACGGTTGTAAAGATTGCGGTCAAAGAAGGCTCGAAGGTAGAAGTTGGCGATCTCATCATCGTTCTTGAAGCGATGAAGATGGAGCAACCTCTGAACGCACACAAAGCTGGAACGATCTCTAATCTCACGGCGGTAATTGGTTCCACCGTTTCAAGTGGTACCAATCTTTGTGACATTATTGATATATGACCCAAACTGAACTGCTCTTCAAGGACCCTCTAGCTGCCGCTGAACAAGCAGCTCAAGAGATCGCCGCAAAGACTGGAATAACCCATCATGATGTTGCACTGGTTATGGGCTCAGGTTGGGTTAGCGCAGTTGATGCTCTTGGAGTACCAGCCTTTGAGTGCAACGCCGAAGAGTTCACCGGATTTTTTCCTCCCGCTGTAGAAGGACACTCTGGAAAAGTACGCTCTTATGAAATCGACAGCGATGGTAAAAAACTACGTGCCTTGGTTTTTTTAGGAAGAACACATCTGTACGAAGGCAAAGGAATCGAACCTGTTGTACATAGTGTTCGCACCGCTGTTAAAGCAGGTTGCAAGGTAGTTATCTTGACCAACGCTTGTGGAGGAATCAACACCAGTTATTCAGTTGGGCAACCAGTACTGATCCGTGATCACATCTCACTAACCGCAGTTTCTCCACTATCTGGAGCAACCTTTGTTGATTTAACAGATCTGTATAGCAAA
>LIAM01000225.1 GCA_001438925.1 Actinobacteria bacterium BACL15 MAG-120619-bin91
GATCTGCAAGGTTTGGATCGCATCTTCGCCAATTGTGACTTCAGCTTCGGTGAAGACCATGATCCCCTCGTGATCCTCACTTATTTCGAGTTCGCGTGCTGAGCAAATCATTCCGTTAGAGGTTTTTCCGTAGGTTTCGCGTGCACCAATTGTGAAATCTCCGGGAAGAACCGCGCCTGGCAAGGCAGCAACAACTAAATCCCCCACTGCAAAGTTGGTAGCACCGCAAATAACATAACGTGTTTCACCCTCGCCACAGTCAAGTCCCACATAGCGAATAGGCTTCTTGAACTCGGTGATCTCTTCAATTGAGAGGACCTTTGCAAACTTTATAGGCCCAGTTAAATCCGCACCCTGATAAATAATCTCTTCAACCTCAAAACCAACACGAATCAGCCCATCTGAGATTTGATCGGCTGTAACTGAGGCAGGGATATCTACAAACTCTTTGATCCACGATAATGGAGCGCGCATTAGAGGCCTACTCCAAACTGTCGTGTGAAACGTAGATCGCCTTCGACGATGTCATGCATATCTGTAATTCCATGACGAACCATAAGAGTTCGCTCAAGACCCATACCGAAGGCAAATCCGCTATACACATCTGTATCAATTCCGCAGGTAGCTAAAACCTTTGGATTGACCATTCCACATCCGCCCCATTCGATCCAGCGATTGTTAAAGAAAATATCTACTTCGGCGCTTGGCTCAGTAAATGGGAAAAAGGATGGACGCAAACGAGTAGTTACATCTGGACCAAACATGTGACGTGCGAAGTTATCAAGGGTGCCCTTGAGGTGGGCCATCGTGATTCCCTTATCGATAACAAGGCCTTCAACCTGGTGGAACACAGGGCTATGCGTTGCATCTAACTCATCTGCGCGGAATGTACGACCTGGGCACACCACATAAATCGGTGGTTGTTGTGTGAGCATCGTGCGAATTTGAACAGGTGATGTGTGGGTACGTAACACCATTCCAGATTCAACTGGCTCTATGAAAAATGTATCCTGCATAGTGCGCGCAGGGTGATCTGCGGGAATATTGAGCGCATCAAAGTTCAACCAACCAGATTCAAGTTCAGGTCCTTCTTCAACCGCAAAGCCTTGTTCGAT
>LIAM01000226.1 GCA_001438925.1 Actinobacteria bacterium BACL15 MAG-120619-bin91
GTCATGAACGCTGTGTTCATTCCGAGCAGTACGTTGAGATCAAATGGAGATCCTGGAACAGCCTTTGCGTAGATATCAGAGAAGAACTTTACATACTCATCCTTCATATCTGTTGTTGCTGGAACTGGTGAGAAACCAATCGCGTTGTAGAGGACACCCGCAGGCACACCCGTCAACTTAATTGTTGTTGCATCTCCACCAACTGAGCCAAGCATCCACTGTGGTGCGTACTTGAGCTGAGCTGCTACTCCAAGCATTGCAGATGTCGCACTTGATACACCGAACAAGATAACAACATCAACTTCTGCTGCCTTGAACTTAGTTATCCAGCCAGCTGCTGAAGCTGCGCTCTGTGAGCCTGATGCATAAGGAACCTTGATTGCAAAGTTAGTTCCGGCAGACTTGAAGCCAGCTAGTGCATCTGTTCCAAAATCATCATCCTGGTATAGAAGACCAATCTTCTTGCCAGCAAAATTTTCCTTGATGTACTCACCCATGATCTTTGCTTCCATTACATATGAAGGCAAAACGGTGTAGGTCGTCTTGTACTTCTTGATATCGGCAAATCCACTAAATCCTGTGTTAACAAACAACACTGGTACGCCGCGGCGGGCTGGGTTAACAGATGATGCAACCGCCTTAACATTTGCAGTACCTAGCGGAGCAAGAAGTGCCATAACCTTATCCCTGAGGATTAATTTATTTGTCTTCGCAACCGCTTCAGTTGGGACGTAACGATCATCCTCAACAATTAGGGTTACCTTGCGCCCGTTGACTCCACCATTTGCATTGAGGTAATCAAAGTATGCCTTTGCCGCACCTGGGATCTTGTTGTAACCAAGTGATGCCGTACCTGTCATTGGTAGTGTCATTCCCAACTTAATTTGGGTTGAGGTCACTCCAACTTCGCGGGCTTGAGCAGGAATAGCTGTTGCAACTAATCCAAGCATTGCCAGTACCGCTGAAGCTGTAATTAGCTTGCGACGGTTAAGTGCTTTCATGTGTTTCCTTCCATCGAGGGTTTGTCCGAGATTACTATATTTACGAGTGAGTACTACCCAGTAATGCCTCATGTTTAGCCTTGCGAGCGCGATGTTGCTC
>LIAM01000227.1 GCA_001438925.1 Actinobacteria bacterium BACL15 MAG-120619-bin91
AGTCTTTGGAACCCCACATGGGCTCAATCCTGCAGACATTGCCAAAGCTATGGGCATTTCAGCCAAGCAGGTTTCTACTCTCAAAGATCTAGAAGCAGAGATCAAGGCGCCAGTTTTAGGTATCAGTGTTGTTGTCTGCGATGTTCCGGATCGTGAAAGTAATGCAGATAATCTAAAAGGTATTTACCAAGCTTTGAACTCTATGTAAGTGCGCTACGCATTGGAGCAAACTTGGCATAGGTTTCAGCAAGTTCAATCTCGGGATCTGAACCATCCACAATTCCACATCCAGCAAATATTCGAATTGAATCTCCATTGATTTGCCCACAACGTAATGCGATTCCTAACTCTCCATCTCCTGCGGCATCAATCCAACCAACGGGCCCGGCGTAACGCCCACGTGACATTCCCTCGATCTCAGCGATCAACTGCGCCGCTTGTGGACGCGGTGTTCCGCACACCGCTGCAGATGGATGAAGTTGCTCAAGAATTGTAAAGGCATCAACATGTGAAAGTGTTTCCACCAAAGCCCCTGTTACATCAGTGGCAAGGTGCATGACATTTGCCAAGTGCAAAACAAATGGAGAATCCGGAACATTTGTTGAAGAACAAAATGGTTCGATCGCATCTGCCACAGATCGAACGGCGTACTCGTGCTCTGCAAGATCCTTAGAAGAACGTGCAAGGGATGCTGCTAATGCAAGATCCTTTGCATCATCACCGGTTTTGCTAATTGTTCCGGCAAGAACACGTGATGTAACCATTCCACGAGAAAGGCGAAGCAAGAGCTCTGGTGTTGCTCCAACTAAACCCGAGATCGCAAACTTCCAGGTTGTTGGATACTCAAGGGCAAGTTTGTTCAATATCGCCCGTGGATCAATAGCTTTTTTAGATGAAATGGTGATGTCGCGGGCAAGAACAACCTTGTCTAAATCGCCCCTTCGAATCCGCGAAACAGCGGTAGAAACTCGCTCCTTCCACAACGCATCTGCTTGAGGCTCTTCATCCCATTTCATCTGCCCATTTAAAGGTAAATCAGCTGCGGTCTTTGAAACTGGTTGAGCACCAGAACCGATCCATGTCATCCATGATTTT
>LIAM01000228.1 GCA_001438925.1 Actinobacteria bacterium BACL15 MAG-120619-bin91
AAAACCTCTGGAATTACATCTCCGGCTTTACGAATAACAATTGTGTCTCCGATTAATACACCTTTACGGACAATTTCTTCAGCGTTATGTAAGGTCGCATTTGTTACCGTTGAACCAGCTACCTTGACCGGCTCCATGTATGCAAAGGGGGTCACTCTTCCGGTTCTGCCCACGCTGACCTTGATATCAAGCAACACCGTGGTGACCTCTTCAGGTGGGTACTTATACGCAATAGCCCATTTAGGTGCGCGCGAGGTAAAACCCAACTGCTGTTGCTGCGACAAGGAATCAACCTTTATAACTACGCCATCGATCTCGTGTTCAACATCATGGCGATGATCTGCATAGAACTGAATAAATTTTTCAACCTCTGCACGTGTGTCACACACTTTGAATCGATCACTTGTCGGTAAACCTAGAGACTTTAATTTTTCGTAGGCTGAACTTTGTGAGTCAAAATCAATACCTTCTCGGGCACCGACACCGTGTACTACAACTGACAATGGACGAGACGCGGTTACGCGGGGATCCTTTTGACGCAAAGAGCCAGCTGCACCATTGCGAGGATTAGCAAAGAGCTGCTTACCTGCTTCTTCTAGAGATTCGTTGAGTTCATTAAATGCTTGGATTGGAAAAAAGACTTCGCCGCGAACTTCTATCAGCGAGGGCGCGGTGTCGCCCTTTAATTGATGCGGAAGATTTCTTATTGTTTTTACATTGAGTGTTACATCTTCTCCGGTGACACCATTTCCACGGGTCAAACCACGAACTAGAACACCCTTTTCATAGGTTAAGTTGATAGCTAACCCATCAACCTTTACCTCGCACAAATACTGTGGTTGTGCGATCTCCTTCTCAATGCGATCAAACCATTGAGCTAACTCATCGGTATCAAAGACATTGTCCAGACTCATCATCTTTTCGATGTGATCACGCTGTTCAAACTGGGTAGAAAACCCACCACCCACATGTTGAGTTGGAGAATCTGCCTCACGCAGCTCGGGATTCTTATCTTCTAATATCTGTAGCTCCCGCAACAAGGCATCAAACTGTGCATCGGTGATTGTTGGTTGATCAAGAACGTAATATTT
>LIAM01000229.1 GCA_001438925.1 Actinobacteria bacterium BACL15 MAG-120619-bin91
ATCCAACGATCATTGCGAGCAACGATTCTTTCCTCATCCAAAAGCTCGCGTGCAACGATCTCATCAAAGAGGACCTTGCCGGTCTCCTTCTTGTACTTGGTTGCCGCTGCCAACATCTTCTCTACTCGTGGCGGCAGGTACGAGTATGCATAGATCTGACCATGGGGATGAGACAAGGTCACGCCGATCTCTTCACCACGATTTTCAAAGGGCGCGATGTGCTGAATGAAACTCTCCTTGGACAGCTCTGCTGTTCTATCTATCCAGGCTTCCAGCAAAACTCGAATGCGTTGGGCGGTTAAATCTTTAAATGCATTTCCGTGTTCGGCGGTGAAACAAATAACCTCACACTTTCCTGCAGCAGTTCCTAAATCTGTATCTGGACCAACGATATCTGGCAAGGCCCAATCTCCAACAGGAGGGCGCAAAGATGGAGAACGGTTATCAAAGACAACTACCTCAAAATCAGACTCTGGTATCTCAGTTAAAAGATCACCTGTTGTAGGACAGAGCGGACACAACTCTTTCGGTGGAAGAAAAATTCTTCCCTGACGATGGGCCGCCATCGCTATCCACTCATTGACCAATGGATCTAAGCGAAGCTCACCAATTCCAGGTTGATCCTCTTGTGGACGGGCATCGAGAGCATTTCGCGCTTGGCCAGCTGTATCGTAGTAACGAATAACTCGCCCATCAGCCATGAGGCGATCATTTCTGATGACGCCGGCGGTAAGTTTTTTACTCTCGCTCATAGTGTCGTTACTCTACCTATGTGAGCAAGCAATCGGCACTATTGAGCGCCCCTTCATCATCTTTGTTGCTGGAAGTTGTAGATGGAGCCCTCATCATTCAACATTGGGGAGCGCCCCTGCATGGTGAGATTGCATCGGTTCAAACAGCAATCCGTCCATCAATTGCAAATAGCTCATGGGATTTTCCTCAATTCCCAGGGATTATGCGTGAAAGTTCCCGTGGATTTTTAGGTCGTCCAACCTTGTCTGGGCATCGAGAAGGAAAGGCATGGTCAACAAAGTTTGAGGTCACGGATTTTCATCACAGTGCAACTCAGGCAACCATCACCTTGCGT
>LIAM01000230.1 GCA_001438925.1 Actinobacteria bacterium BACL15 MAG-120619-bin91
AGAAGGTGAAGATCATGGGGGAGTTGTAACAATGATGACCCTGCACACCGCAAAGGGTCTGGAGTTTCCAACTGTTTTCTTAACAGGTATGGAGGATGGCATCTTTCCTCACTCACGTACCTTGGGAGAAAAAGATGAGATTGAAGAAGAACGTCGTCTTGCATATGTTGGTCTAACACGTGCACGTCAACGTCTCTATATCTCTCGAGCTGAGTACAGATCTACATGGGGCGCACCTAATTACAATCCACCATCTCGTTTTCTCGATGAGATTCCGGAAGAAGTTATTGAGTGGCGCAATCAATCACGAACATCTCTTTCTCCATCTCTGATTAAAAAGAGCAGAACTGTCACAACGCCTCCACCACGGGCCACCGGCAAGAAGAGCGTTGCAATGGAGCTTGCAGTTGGTGAGCGTGTGTCACATGACACATTTGGTTTAGGCACCGTTGTCTCCGTTGCAGGCGCAGGAGATAAGGCGGAGGCGACGATTAACTTCGGCCAATACGGCGAGAAGCGTTTACTGCTGCGTTATGCACCCGTTGAGAAGCTCTAGGATTACCCTCATTAGCGCCTGAAGAATTGAACTGATTGGAAGCCCAGTGGATCTCTTTGAATACCAAGCTCGCGACATCTTTGAAAAGCACGGTGTACCTGTTTTGGCCGCAAGCGTTGCAACTACCGCCGATGAGGCAGAGAAAGCTGCAACAACTATTGGCGGAAAGGTTGTCGTAAAGGCACAGGTCAAAGTTGGTGGCCGCGGAAAGGCTGGCGGAGTAAAGCTAGCTGAGAACCCACAGGATGCTCGCGAAAAAGCTGGCGCAATTCTTGGAATGGATATTAAAGGTCACACAGTTCGCACAGTAATGATTGCAGCGGCTGCACCCATTGAATCTGAGTACTACTTAGCGATTTTGCTGGATCGTTCAAACCGCACATTTTTGGTGATGGCCTCTGTTTCAGGTGGAATGGATATTGAAGAGGTTGCACACACCGCTCCTGAAAAGCTGGCAAAGATTCCAGTATCTGCAGTTGATGGAATCTCACTTGCTAAGGCAAAAGAGATTGTTGCAGCTGCACAATTT
>LIAM01000231.1 GCA_001438925.1 Actinobacteria bacterium BACL15 MAG-120619-bin91
AATTGCGCTGCTGCAACGATCTCCTTTGCCTTAGCAAGAGAGATTCCATCAACTGCAGATACCGGAATCTTTGCAAGCTTTTCAGGTGCGGTATGTGCAACCTCTTCAATATCCATTCCGCCTGAAACAGATGCCATAACTAAAAATGTGCGATTTGAACGGTCTAGCAAAATCGCTAGGTAATACTCCGATTCGATTGGCGCTGCAGCTGCGATCATTACTGTGCGAACGGTGTGACCCTTGATATCCATTCCAAGAATTGCTCCAGCTTTTTCGCGAGCATCCTGTGGGTTTTCTGCAAGCTTTACTCCGCCAGCCTTTCCACGTCCTCCAACTTTGACCTGTGCCTTAACGACAACCTTTCCGCCAATAGTTGCTGCAGCTTTCTCCGCCTCATCGGCTGTGGTTGCAACACTTGCAGCTAGTACGGGTACGCCATGCTTTTCAAAGATGTCTCGGGCTTGGTATTCAAAGAGATCCACTGGGGTTCCAATCAGTTCAGTTCTGATGCGCTAATGGGGGTAATCCTAGAGCTTCTCAACGGGTGCATAACGCAACAGCAAACGCTTCTCGCCGTATTGGCCAAAGTTAATTGTCGCCTCAGCCTTATCTCCCGCCCCGGCAACTGAGACAACGGTGCCTAATCCAAATGTGTCATGTGACACACGCTCACCAACTACAAGCTCCATAGCGATGCTTTTCTTACCCGTTGCTCGTGGTGGCGCAGGTGTGGCTGTTCTGGATTTTTTAATCAATGATGGAGATACAGATGTACGAGATTGATTGCGCCACTCAATTACCTCTTCAGGGATTTCATCGAGAAAACGAGATGGTGGGTTGTAGTTAGGTGCGCCCCACGTTGATCTGTACTCAGCTCGTGAAATATAAAGACGCTGACGTGCCCGAGTTAAACCAACGTAAGCAAGACGGCGCTCCTCTTCAATCTCATCCTTTTCTCCTAAGGTGCGAGAGTGAGGAAAGATGCCATCCTCCATACCTGTTAAGAATACAGTTGGAAACTCAAGACCCTTTGCGGTGTGCAGAGTCATCATGGTTACGACTCCCCCATGATCTTCGCCTTCA
>LIAM01000232.1 GCA_001438925.1 Actinobacteria bacterium BACL15 MAG-120619-bin91
GGTTGTTGAAACTCCAACTGAAGAAGCGGCTGCAGAGTAACAATGATGGATGAAGCCCTAGAGCATTTGGTCAAGGGAATAGTCGATAACCCTGATGATGTCGTTGTCGCTGAAAAAAGTGGACGTCGCGGAACAACTTTAGAGGTGCGTGTTAACCCTGAAGATATCGGCAAGGTCATTGGTCGTAATGGTCGTACCGCAAAAGCACTTCGTACAGTTGTAAGTGCGCTCGCAGGACGCACAGTCCGCGTCGATCTCATCGAGACCGACGAAGTTCGCTAACAATGCGTTTGCTCGTGGGGCGAATTGGTCGCGCTCACGGAATTCTTGGTGAGGCGACGATAGAGGTTCGTACAGATGAACCTGATCGTCGCTTTGCCATTGGTGCAACGGTTCAAACCGATTCCCACGGAGATCTAAAGATCATCTCCGGTCGAGTTCACAACGGAATCTTGTTGCTGGGCTTTGATGGAATAAGCGATCGCAACGGCGTTGAAAAGCTGCGAAACACTTTGTTGTACGCCGATGTCGATATTAATGAGCCAAATGATGATGAAAATGAGTATCACGTGCTTCAATTAATCGGTTGTCAAGCTGTGCTTGAAAATGGGGATGTATTTGGCGAAGTAAGCGATGTGATTAATCTGCCAGGACAGGATTTGTTGGCGATAAAGACGGCCAATGGAGAACAGTTGATCCCCTTTGTCCATCAATTAGTTCCGACCGTAGATATTACAAATAAGAAGATTGTTGTCATCCCGCCTTCAATTACGGGGGTTATGAAATGAAAATTGATGCGGTCACTATATTTCCGGATTACTTCTCACCTTTGCAGTTATCGCTACTTGGCAAGGCTCAAGAGCAAGGGTTAGTCGAGTTTGGGATTCATGATCTGCGCTTATTTTCAACTGATAATCACAACACAGTAGATGACACTCCGTATGGTGGCGGTGCGGGAATGGTGATGCTTCCTGAAGTCTGGGGTAAGGCGCTAGATCCTTTAATGACCGCTGAAACAGATCTGATCATCCTGACTCCTGCGGGTAAGCGATTTGATCAACCTATGGCCGCAAGCTTCT
>LIAM01000233.1 GCA_001438925.1 Actinobacteria bacterium BACL15 MAG-120619-bin91
CTGTTTGCAGCCGATGCGATCAAGGGTTTATTACTTTCACTTGCAATCGGTTTACCCCTTCTTGCATTAATCGCTCTGGTGTATCAAGAGCTGCAAAGTTCATTCTGGCTCGTTGGCTGGTTATTAGTTTCAGCCTTCTCACTATTTATGTTTGTTTTTGGAACCCGCATCTTTTTGCCGATGTTTAATAAGTTAAAGCCACTTCCAGAAGGTGAATTACGTACCGCCGTTGAGGAGTACTGCGAATCTGAAGGTTTTCCATTGTCTAAGCTCTATGAGATGGATGCATCTAAGCGTTCAACAAAGCTCAACGCATTCTTTTCTGGAATGGGCAAGGTAAAGATCATTGGCCTGTATGACACCCTGATTGAAAAGTTAACCACTAAGGAAACCGTTGCCGTTCTTGCCCATGAGGTCGGCCATTACAAGCGCAAGCATGTCTACACAATGTTTGCCTTTAGTAATGTACAAACCTTGGTTATCTTCGCATTAATGGGTTGGTTGCTAGGCAATCCCAACCTTTCAAAGGCCCTAGGATCAGATATACCAAGCTTCCACCTATCAATACTGGCCTTTTTCATGCTCTTTACACCGGTTTCAACTGTGCTGGGGCTGATCAATAACTCATTCTCACGTCACAACGAATACCAAGCAGATCAGTACTCAATTGATACATACCCAGGTGCGCGTGATCATATGTACACCGCGCTCAAGAAGTTATCAGTTGAATCTTTAAGTAATCTAAATCCGCATCCTGTGTATGTTGCGGTGCATTACTCCCATCCACCGATCTTGGATCGATTGGCAAACTTAAAGAAGTAGCGTCTACATGAAAAAAGCCCCCGAGTGATCGGGGGCTTTTCTCATTCAAGTATTGTTTAGCGAGGTACTTCAACCTCATCGAGACGAACAGCCTCACCAGAACCTTGTTGGTCAAATGGTGTGAAGTCGTACTCGTCATAAGCTGCATAAACCGCTGCCTTAGCTTCCTCAGTTGGCTCAACACGAATGTTGCGGTAACGAGCAAGACCAGTACCAGCAGGAATCAACTTACCGATGATGACATTCTCCTTCA
>LIAM01000234.1 GCA_001438925.1 Actinobacteria bacterium BACL15 MAG-120619-bin91
CTCCTTGTCTGCCTTATCTAATCCATATGCGAGCGCCGCAGCGGTTGGCTCGTTGATAATGCGTAGAACATTAAGTCCTGCGATCTCGCCAGCTTCCTTTGTTGCCTGACGTTGCGCATCGTTAAAGTAGGCAGGAACAGTGATAACCGCATCCGTTACTGTTTCGCCTAGGTAGGCTTCTGCATCGCGCTTTAACTTTTGTAGAACGCGTGCTGAAATTTCTTGTGATGTGTACTTCTTGCCATCGATATCGATGCTCCAGTTGGTACCCATGTGACGCTTAACGGAACGGATTGTGCGTTCGACGTTTGTCACCGATTGACGCTTTGCGACCTCACCAACAAGGACCTCGCCATTTTTTGCAAAGGCCACGATCGATGGGGTTGTACGTGCGCCTTCCGCGTTGGCGATAACCGTTGGCTCGCCACCTTCGAGGACGGATACGCAGCTGTTAGTTGTTCCGAGGTCGATTCCGACTGCTCTAGCCATTTATATGTGCTCCTTTTATCCCTCTCGAGCCTGATTTAGGGTCGAGGCGTGTTGAACCTGAGTCGATCATACTCAAAAGGTTGAGTCGTCGCGACTCAGGTTTCCATCTGGTTGAACACACATGGGGTGGGGTTTATTCCCTACCCTCTCCCTATGAACCTCGCACTCGCAGGCCTTTCCTACGGCATCACCATTGTCGCCCTGGCGCTTTTAACTCTTCGCACCACACAGCTGATCGGTATCTATAAAAAGGGTCAACCAGATTCAACTCGTGGCGACAATAAGGCGCAGCGGTTCAGAATGGCCTTTCGTGAAATATTTGGGCACACCAAGATGCTTAACTTCACCGTTGTTGGTTTTGCACACTGGTTTGTAATGATCAGCTTCTTTGGTCTCTTTGGAACATTGATAACCGCTTATGGACAGTTAATTAATCCACACTTTGTAATTCCATTTATCGGGCATTTTTGGATTTATGAGTACATCACCGAACTTTTGGCGTGGACAACCGGTATTGCAATTGTTGCCTTGATCGGAATCCGCCAGGTAACTATGCGCACAAATAAGCGCTCACG
>LIAM01000235.1 GCA_001438925.1 Actinobacteria bacterium BACL15 MAG-120619-bin91
ACACCCCATGAAGAGTCAAAGAGCCACTCATTCTTTGGGTGATTGATTCGAGCAACTACGCGAGGAACACCGTATTCGGTCTTTCCCAGAAGTGATGTCACAAGATTTGCCTTGTCATCACCTGTTGCTGCAACTAAAACTTGGCAGTTATTCAGGTGAGCGTTATCTAGCGAGGTAATCTCACAAGCATCTGCCATAAGCCATTCAGCATCTGGAACACTCTCGAGCTTAAGTGCCTTTGGATCCTTATCAATCAAAAGTACCTGATGTCCATTATCTAAGAGTTCGCGCGCGATTGCTCGCCCTACATTTCCGGCTCCTGCGATTGCAATTCTCATCCACGTTCACCTTCCGGTGTGTTTGCAAGTATCTCTTCTGTGCGAGCCACATCGGCATCTGAAACCATGACATGGATGAGATCACCCTGCTGTAAAACTGTGTGCTCATCAGGGATGAGTCCTTCTCCAAGACGTGTGATGAAAGCTACCCGTGCAGGTGTGAGGGCATCAATTAAAAGTATTTGACGGCCATACCAATCATCGTGGGGATGCATTTCGCACAGTTGCACCATGCCGGTTGCATCTCTCCATTCAGAGCGAGAGCCTTCAGGAACAAGGCGTCGCAAGATTTGATCCGTTGCCCATAGGACCGTTGCAACCGTTGGAATTCCTAGACGTTGGTAGATCTCAGCGCGTCCTGGATCATAAATACGGGCAACAACATTTCCAACCCCATAGGTTTCGCGAGCAACGCGAGCGGCCAAGATATTGGAGTTGTCACCATTGCTTACCGCGGCAAAGGCATCAGCATCTTGAATGCCCGCCTCTAAAAGTGTGTCTCGATCAAAGCCAACACCGGTAACTGTGCGACCTTTAAAGTTTGGTCCAAGGCGGCGAAAAGCTTCGCGGGCTTGATCGATGATGGCAACTGTATGTCCAGCAGCTTCGAGTTCGGTGGCCAGTGATGAACCAACTCGACCGCAACCCATGATTACTACGTGCACAGGATGTAACTTACACCCATAAACTTCCTTCCATGGCATCAAATAAGAGTTCAGCG
>LIAM01000236.1 GCA_001438925.1 Actinobacteria bacterium BACL15 MAG-120619-bin91
CCTGTCTGCTTACATGCTGCCAACGCCTTTAGCAACAGCACATCAACGATCGCTTCTTGGAAGGAAGCAGCCACATCTGCCTTCGCATAATCAGGTGTTGCTTCAAGGTATCTGGCTACCGCGGTTTTTAATCCAGAGAATGAGAAATCAAATGGACGGGTTTGCCAATCATTTGAGGTTGTGAGCCCCCGTGGAAAATCAATGGCGCTCGCACCTCCATCTTTGGCTAACGTATCGATGGCAGGACCTCCAGGAAAACCAAGTTTCATCACACGTGCAATCTTGTCAAAGGCTTCACCAGCTGCATCATCCATGGTTTCGCCAAGTTTTGTAATTGATCCGGTGATGTCATCAACCTGCAAAAGTGATGAGTGTCCACCGCTTACCAAAAGCGCAATTATTGGATCCAGTTGGTTGTCATGAGTTAAGTAATCAACACTTACATGTGCCGCCAAGTGATTGACGGCGTAAATTGGTTTGTTTAATCCCAGTGCAAGACCTGCTGCTGAACCAACACCCACTAGCAACGCTCCAACTAAACCGGGTCCCCTGGTAACTGCAACAGCATCAATATCTTTTAAGGAAATCTTTGAATCCCTAAGAGCTTGATACAAAGTTGGGATCATGGCTTCAAGATGTGCGCGACTAGCAATTTCTGGAACTACTCCCCCAAAACGTGCATGCTCTTCAACACTAGATGCGATCACATTGGCCAGCAAGGTGCGACCACGGACAACTCCAACCGCTGTTTCATCACAAGAAGTTTCGATACCTAATACAATTGGCTCGCTCATGAAAGCTCCAATCGCATCACAACTGCATCTAAACCTGCACCAAAGTAATCCTTGCGAACATTGAGCTTTGAGTACCCTAAAGATTCATACAGGCCAATCGCCTCTACGTTATCTACCTTGACCTCAAGCATCATGGCGGTAGATCCCTGCTGCTCAGCCCATTCGGTAATTAGTGCCATTAATTGGCGGGCAATGCCTTTTCCGCGATGTGAGGGGCCAACGCCCACGGTCAGAACATCTGCTTCAGCACCCCCAGAA
>LIAM01000237.1 GCA_001438925.1 Actinobacteria bacterium BACL15 MAG-120619-bin91
TTAGCGCCACATGGAATAAGCGCTGCTCATCCTGCATCAGCCCATTGGCGGCGATGACATCTAACTGATCACGTGGAATATCAGGGTTTCGCTTGCGCTCAACTAAACGCTCTGCACCTAACAAGGATGAACGCTGCTTCAAGTTTGGCCAAGTTCCCTCTTGTAATCCAGCGATCGCGACAACCTGCCATTGGCGACCCTTTGCACTGTGCACGGTAAGGATCTCTACAAAATCTGGACGCACACCTTTAGCGGTGATGACATCGCCAGCGATATCTTCAGTTGCGATCTCATTGATAAAGGCTGCAGGACCTGACAATGGGAATCGTTCTGAAAAGCGCTGAGCAGATTCAAACAGTTGCATCATCGCATCAAGATCACGATCTGCGGCCGCTCCGCGAACTCCAGGACGCAAAGCTTGACTGCGCCAGGAATGAGATAACTTCTGTCCATCACTTGTTACCGCGTTATCCCAAATAAACCACAACAGGTCATCTGCCAATGCACTCTTGTTACGAGCAATCGCCCTTGCTCCCTTTAGTAATGCGTGAACTCGAAGCACGCTATCGGCGCCTTCGATAAACAGTTCACCATCGTTGATTGCATCCAACAATAACTGAGTACCTGATCGCTCATCACCATCGGGACGGACTGTAATCATCGCTCGGCGAATACGTCGCAAGGAGATTGAATCAGCTCCACCAAACTCGGAGAGAAGAAGCCGTTCTGCGGTATCCAAATTCAGAGGTTGTGCTCCGATAGCAACTCGCGCCAACAGCAGAAATGGTGTGATCGCAGGATTACCCGCCAAAGCTTGTAATTCGGATGCAACTGGGATTCCAACTTGTGAAAATGCACGACGCAAAGCAGCTGCTTGAACACCTGGAGAGCGCAGGATCACCGCCATGTCGCTGTAAGAAACTCCTTGGCGCAGATGCGCGCTGCGGAACTGGTGGGCGATAAAAGCCGCCTCTTCTGCCCCGCTTCTAAAGCGATGAACCCCAACAAAACCGCCCTTTTCAGAGGCACAT
>LIAM01000238.1 GCA_001438925.1 Actinobacteria bacterium BACL15 MAG-120619-bin91
CGAGTAAATGAAACCGCGGTTGCATCAGCTAAGGATTCACGCTTACGTGAGATCGCAGATTTCAACATAACAGCAGCAAGTGGTGCCAGAATCAAAATTACTAAGGAAAAAAGAAGTGCGATTGGATTTGCATTGTTGTTGTTATCCCGACGTCCACCAAAGAACATCATGCGGGCCAAGATGTCTGAGACGATCGCAATCGCACCTGCCGTTGTTGCCGCAACTGCACTGACCAAGGTATCTCGGTTGGCAACATGTGCTAACTCATGTGCAATTACCCCCTGCAGTTGATCACGATCCATGACATCCAAGATTCCAGTTGTAAATGCGATTAAGGCGTGCTCTGGGTTTCGCCCTGTTGCAAAGGCGTTAGGCGCATCATCAATAACAACAGCTACCTTAGGCATCGGTAACCCTGATGCGATGGTTATCTCTTGAATCAAATCAAATAACTTTGGATTATCAGACTCTTGAATTAACTTGGCACCGGTCATCGTTAAAACTAATTTATCCGATCCATAGTAAGCGCCCCACACTGAAATTAATGAGATACCAACTGCAATCGGAACAATGCCAGCACCTGTTCCGCCAAAGTAGGTAAGTGCTGCATAGACGACGACCCACATCAACGCGCCCATTCCCATGAGCAGGCCAATTGTTTTGCGGCGGTTAGCCGCCTGCATCGTTCTAAAGTTCATCGTTAGTTAAAGGAAACATTTGGAACGTTGCGATCCTGCGGATCTTCAACCTCGTAGAACTCGCGCTCTGAAACCTTTGCAATCCCAGTAAAGAAGCTGCTTGGGATGGTTTTTACAGCGGTGTTGAGGTTACGTACATTGTCATTATAGAACTGACGTGAGAAAGCAACCTTATTTTCAGTTGTTGCAAGCTCTTCCTGTAATGAGATGAAGTTTGCAGATGCTTTGAGATCTGGATAGGCCTCTGCAACCGCTAGCAACCCACGCAAAGCTTGTGTCAACATTCCATCTGCTGCTGCGGTATCTGCAACTGTTGATGCTGTTGTCGCC
>LIAM01000239.1 GCA_001438925.1 Actinobacteria bacterium BACL15 MAG-120619-bin91
CAGGGGCTGTAAAACTCACGCTCAAATAGGGTTGCGTAAGTTACTGGCGGGTAGCAGACTTGTCGCATGAGCCATTACAAAGCCAACTTACGTGACATTGAATTCTGTCTCTTTGACCTACTGGGTCGCGAAAAAGTTATGGGTACCGATCCTTATGGTGAGGTCGATCGCGATACTGCAATGGGAATGCTTGAAGAGGTAAAGCGTTTATGTGAAAACGATTTGGCGGCATCATTTGTTGAAGGCGATCGTGTTGGCGCGGTTCTTAACAAGGAAACTGGCAACGTTACATTGCCTGAAAGTTTTAAAAAATCTTACAAAGCATATGTTGATGGCGAGTGGTGGCGTGTTGATGCACCGGTAGAACTTGGTGGAATGAAGATTCCTCCATCTGTTCGTTGGGCGATCGCGGAAATGGTTTTGGGTTCAAACCCTGCAATTCATATCTATGCCTCTGGTTATGCATTTGCGCAGGTTGCCTACGTGCTGGGAACAGAAGACCAGAAGAAGATTGCAAAACACATGGTTGAAAAGCACTGGGGTGCAACGATGCAGCTAACAGAGCCTGATGCAGGTTCTGATGTTGGCGCGGGTCGTACAAAGGCTGTGCAACAAGCAGATGGAACCTGGCACATCACTGGAACAAAGCGTTACATCACATCAGGTGATGCTGATTTCTATGACAATGTTGTTCACTTTGTGTTGGCACGCCGTGAAGGTGGCGGGCCGGGAACAAAGGGTCTTTCACTCTTCTTAATTCCTAAGTTTATGTTTGATATTGAAACAGGCGAGATGGGTAAGCGTAACGGCGTTTTTGTAACTCAACTTGAAGACAAGATGGGTCTTAACGTCTCTGCCACGTGTGAAGTTAACTTGGGCGAGAAGGAGCCAGCTGTTGGTTACCTGCTTGGTGATGTGCATGAAGGTATTGCCCAGATGTTTAAGGTCATTGAATTTGCCCGCATGATGGTGGGAACAAAGGCGATCGCAACCCTTTCAGCTGGATATATGCAGGCTTTGTCATATG
>LIAM01000240.1 GCA_001438925.1 Actinobacteria bacterium BACL15 MAG-120619-bin91
CCTCGCAGCACACCTTTTAACTGGAAATGCAGTCACCGTTTCAGCTCTACTTGTACTGGGTTTGGTAGTAGCTCTAGGTGCTATTGGATTCTTGGATGATTGGTTAAAGGTTTCTCGCCAAAACTCTCGTGGATTACCGGGACGGTACAAACTTTTAGGTCAGGCAACTTTAGCTGGAGCCTTTGGATACTTAGGGTTGCAGTTTGCCGATAAGAATTCATTGACCCCAATCTCCGAGTATTTATCAGGTGTCCGCGAGACAACGATTTACTTGGGGCCAGCTCTTGTCATTATTTTTATAATTGTGATGGTGATGTCGGCAAGTAATGGTGTGAATTTAACAGATGGCCTAGATGGACTTGCGACAGGTGCATCGATCATGACCTTCTTAGCCTTCGTGTTGATAGGTGTGTGGGAGTTTGGTCAGAGGTGTGGGCTGACTGCAGAGGCAGGGTGTTACGCGGTTCGCGATCCACTCGATCTCGCCGTCCTTGCCGCAGCCTTTGCAGGTGGGTGTACCGGTTTCTTATGGTGGAACACCGCACCAGCAAAGATCTTTATGGGGGATACGGGATCCCTTGCACTAGGTGGTGCTATTGCAGGACTGGCTGCAACTTTGCGTGTGGAATTACTCCTTATTCCACTAGGTGGTCTATTTGTCATCATCACAATGTCAGTCTTGATTCAAACTGGATACTTCAAGATCAGCGGCGGTAAGCGTGTTTTCAAAATGGCACCCTTGCATCACCATTTTGAGCTGCTCGGCTGGGAGCAAATTACAATCGTAATTCGCTTCTGGATCATCGCTGGACTTTGTGTAGCCGCTGGCCTTGGCCTCTTCTACGCCCAATGGGTAGCAAAGTAATTTATGTCCACCGAGTTTGCCCACAAAAACATCTTGGTTCTGGGGGCGGGAGTAACTGGAAAATCAGTTGCTCGCTTCCTTCAATCACGAGGTGCAAAGGTTACATTGACAGATGACAACACAGAAGGCGTAGTTAAACCTGGAAAAGTAGTTGTTAAAGA
>LIAM01000241.1 GCA_001438925.1 Actinobacteria bacterium BACL15 MAG-120619-bin91
TACAGGTTCCATCCTCTGTTGGCCAATCACTTCCAAAGATCTTCACCGGGCTTTCTGGCGTACTGCGCAGAACATTGGGAATCAAGTGGGTCTCGGGGTTGTGGCGCTCTGCTAACCAACCCCGATCTGCCTTGAGTGCACCAGCAACATTGAAGTAGCGCAGAGATGCCGCTGAAATTTTGTGCCTAGATGCTTCATCGGTAATCATGTGGTCAATCGCCAACTTAGTTGCACCATATGGGTTTGTTGGGTTGGTTTCTGAGCTTTCAAGGATAGGAACAACCTTTGGTTCTCCATAGGTTGCAGCAGATGATGAAAAAACAATCTTTGTAATGGATTGTTTGCGCATCTGGTCGAGCAAAATGCGACTCCCATCCACATTGACCGAGTGATACAGATCAGGCTTTTCAACTGATTCACCCACTAAGGATTTGCCGGCAAAGTGCATGACCGCATCACAGCCGGTAAGTGCATCGGCAACCTCGGAAGGGTTAAGCAGAGAGCCCTGAATAAAACGGACACCTGCTGGCGCGGTATCAGCATGTCCTGTGCTGCAATCATCCAGGATTGAGATTTCAAAGCCCTGTTGCAACAAGATTTCAACAGCTGTTGAGCCAATATATCCAGTGCCACCAGTTACCAAAACACGCATTACAGAACCACTTCGCGAAGTTGAGCAGCAGATTGCTCTGGGCGCATATCCATAATAAATGCACCCATTGCCGACTCAGAACCAGCCAAATACTTTAACTTGCCAGGTGCTCGTCGAACACTTGTGATCTGCCAATGTAAGCGAAGTAGATCTCGTCCTACACGAACCGGAGCTTGATGCCAGGCAGCGATGTACGCCATCTCAATCCCAAATACACCATCTAATCGACCTGTTACTTCAAGTGCGATTCCTGGGAAGGCAGCGCGATCCAAATCGGTAAGTTCAGTTAAATCTGCAACAGGGTTAAGCGGGGTTACATGAATTTCAAATGGGTAGCGAGCAGCATATGGGACATACGCA
>LIAM01000242.1 GCA_001438925.1 Actinobacteria bacterium BACL15 MAG-120619-bin91
TACAGGTTCCATCCTCTGTTGGCCAATCACTTCCAAAAATCTTTACCGGGCTTTCTGGCGTACTGCGCAGAACATTGGGAATCAAGTGGGTCTCGGGGTTGTGGCGCTCTGCTAACCAACCCCGATCTGCCTTGAGTGCACCAGCAACATTGAAGTAGCGCAGAGATGCCGCTGAAATTTTGTGCCTAGATGCTTCATCGGTAATCATGTGGTCAATCGCCAACTTAGTTGCACCATATGGGTTTGTTGGGTTGGTTTCTGAGCTTTCAAGGATAGGAACAACCTTTGGTTCTCCATAGGTTGCAGCAGATGATGAAAAAACAATCTTTGTAATGGATTGTTTGCGCATCTGGTCGAGCAAAATGCGACTCCCATCCACATTGACCGAGTGATACAGATCAGGCTTTTCAACTGATTCACCCACTAAGGATTTGCCGGCAAAGTGCATGACCGCATCACAGCCGGTAAGTGCATCGGCAACCTCGGAAGGGTTGAGCAGGGAGCCCTGAATAAAACGCACACCAGCTGGCGCGGTATCAGCATGTCCTGTGCTGCAATCATCCAGGATTGAGATTTCAAAGCCCTGTTGCAACAAGATTTCAACAGCTGTTGAGCCAATATATCCAGTGCCACCAGTTACCAAAACACGCATTACAGAACCACTTCGCGAAGTTGAGCAGCAGATTGCTCTGGGCGCATATCCATAATAAATGCACCCATTGCCGACTCAGAACCAGCCAAATACTTTAACTTGCCAGGTGCTCGTCGAACACTTGTGATCTGCCAATGTAAGCGAAGTAGATCTCGTCCTACACGAACCGGAGCTTGATGCCAGGCAGCGATGTACGCCATCTCAATCCCAAATACACCATCTAATCGACCTGTTACTTCAAGTGCGATTCCTGGGAAGGCAGCGCGATCCAAATCGGTAAGTTCAGTTAAATCTGCAACAGGGTTAAGCGGTGTTACATGAATTTCAAATGGGTAGCGAGCAGCGTATGGAACGTAAGCG
>LIAM01000243.1 GCA_001438925.1 Actinobacteria bacterium BACL15 MAG-120619-bin91
TGGTGGATAACGATCGTAATTTTGACTCGAGAAGTTGCGATCACATTCTTCCGATTAGCTGTGATCAAGCGAGGTGTAATTCCTGCCAATCGTGGTGGCAAGATCAAAGCGCTGATGCAGGGCTTTGGTGTTGGTTTTTATGTTTTGCCGCTTGATGAAAGCCTGTATTGGTTCCGGGATGGATTTATGTATATAGCTATTGCACTTACTATCTTTACTGGTGTGTACTATGTAAAGTCAGCCTTAACAAACAAGGCTTGAAGAAGAGAGATCTCCAATGGCGCTTTCGAACGAGATTATCGGTTTCGCGGCCGAGATCGTTGAGCACCTGCGCGAGCGCGGAGAGACAATTAGTACCGCGGAATCTCTAACAGCTGGAGCGGTAAGTTCTGCCATCGTGACAATCTCTGGAGCCTCAGATGTTTTTGTTGGAGGAGTCACCGCTTATCGTGATGGAGTGAAAGCATCACACCTATGGGTTGATCCTGCATTGATTGAAAAGCACACTGTAATAAGTGAAGAGGTTGCTGTTGCTATGGCAAAGGGTGCTATCAAATCCTTTGGAACAACATGGGCGATCGGCACTACTGGAGTTGCCGGTCCCAATCCATTAGATGGCCACCCAGTGGGTGCGGTGTGGGTTGCAATAGAGGGGCCGATTAGCCAGACAATTGAACTCTCTCTGTCTGGGGAGCGTGAATCTGTGCGAAACGCAGCTACATCGAGCGCGATCGCCACCTTTGCGCGTATCCTTAGACATCGCGTCTAAATAGCGCATTGAAACTTCGACAGGATGGGAGGTAATGACAATGGTTCTACTTCGTGAAGCTGTTGGTCAAACCCTTCGTGCCGCTCGTACCTCTCAAGGTCGTACCTTGCGAGATGTCGCCCGCGATGCCCGTGTATCACTTGGATACTTATCTGAGGTTGAGCGCGGACAGAAAGAGGCTTCATCAGAGCTACTTAATGCAATTTGTACAGCGTTAGGCCTTTCACTGTCAGGTA